>NZ_JBBMEJ010000012.1:0-125851 GCF_040096615.1 Blautia aquisgranensis | reverse complement strand
TTCAAACTTTTTTGAATCGAGATTTCGTTGTCGTTTCGTTGACGACTTGGATACTTTATCATATCTTCTGTCTTTTGCCAACTGTGAATTTCATTTTTCTGAAATTCTTTTTAATTGTTTGTCTTTTAAAAACAATTATTCGCGACAGCTCAGTTATATTACCATAGGGTTTTATGCTTGTCAACCATAAAATTCAATTTTTTTCGATTATTTTGTTTTTTTATTTTGAATGAGTAATTTCGGCATTTCTACTACAATATGATATTATCTTCAGCTTGGTGAAGCTGACGCACGTCACACTTTCCGTGTGGATAGCGCAGGGGAAGGCCATCTCAGAGTTTCGAAGCCCGAAGGCCCTCCCCTGCAACCCCACCCTCTTGGGCACGGAATTAGCGTTACATCTTCGATGTGTAACGCAGTTGACTGTTGTCTGTATGCTACGGTACTTAGAGTGGAACGTTGTGCCGAGCTGGTTCCTGTATACTTCTCTATTCAACGTGCAACTCTCTGCCGGACTAATTTCTGTATGCTTCCCTATTCCTATGTGTAGCTCTCTGCCGAACTAATCTCTGTATGCTTCTCTATTCGATATGTAGCTCTCTGCCTAGCTAATCCCTGTATGCTTCTCTATTCAATATGTAACTCTTTGTCAACTATCTTCTGTCTGCTTTAATATTTAATATAACCCATCAGCTTCATTAACGCAGCGCGGCGCTACGCGCCGCCACTCACACCCCAGGACAGGACGCGAATCCGCTTCCGCTTCCGTCCCTCCCCCATCTCCCTGGCGTCCGTTCGTTAACGAAAAAAATAAATCAATGTACCAAGATAATATTTTTACTCCCCAATATCATTCATCATCTTCTGCATTCATATTCATTTCCAATTTGTAATACACATCTATATCTCTGATTATTCCATCTATATCCTCATCATCCAACTCATCTATCCATTTTTGAAGCTCATTAATTGTAATCACATCCTCTATCGCACTTCTGTATCTTTCTTCCAATATAGTCATTCCACCTGTTTTTTCGGAAATATATTCTTCAAATTCTTCCCTAACATCCTCTCGTGATTTTTTAGTTTTAATTACAAACGTTATCGGAAAGTGTAATACTTTGTCTATATCTAACAAATACTTGTCATAATTTCCTACTTCTGTCACCTGAAAAAAGCGTCCTATTGGTCGCATCACAAAATCAATTCCTCCATCGTTTGCATTTGTTCGTCCTGTTTTATATAGCTGCAACTGTACTTCACGAACCTCATCTTTTGAATACCCGAAATAAACAGTAATATTTTTATAATGATTCTTTAGAATAGCATAACTAATAATTTCAAAAATTCTTGCTTCTGCATCTTCCGTAAGTAACTCTTTTATTTTCATCTTCTTTTTTGCATAGTCTGTTATCTTTTGCACTTCAGAAAGAAGTTTTAGCAATTCATGATCTTTTTTCATGAGGAGTTCTATATATTTTTCTATAATTTTACAGCATACCCTACTTATATCATGATTTTCAGCATATATATAATCAATATGTATTAAATATTTCCCATTATTAACAATAATCAAATCTTTTTTAGAATTTGAAAATTTGTTTCTAAATTCGCCATTTACACGAGAGTTTAAAGCATGATTTTGTAATTTGCCTCCTCCATATAAATTTCTATAATATGTAAATAGCCGCATATAATCATACCCATCAAACTTTATATCCATTTTTATCCTGATAAAAGTCTTCCTGATAAAAATGCAAAATAGAATAAACTGCATAAATATTTGCAAGGCTTCTACGTGTTTTACAATTTCCATGAACCGCTTTCATCTTTTTATCAAGATATTGCAAAAGCTGGCTATTATCATATACTTTTTGAAAATCCATCGGATATTCTTCTTTCAAAATGTCTTTCACAAAATTTTCTATAATCTTCATATCTATTCTCCTCTGACATATTTTGATCTGGCTTTCGTTTTCCTTATCTTTTCTTTTTTCAGTATTTTTCCTTTATATTCAGAGGCTATTCCCGTTCTCCTAATTCCCATTTCGTAATATTCCTCATTCATATCAATTCCTATACCAATTCTTCCAAGTCTGACTGCAACAGCTGTTGTTGTAAACGAGCCGGCAAAAGGATCCAAAACAATATCACCAGGATTAGAAGACACTTTAATAATCCTTTCAAGCATTGATTCTGGTTTCTGAGTTGGATGATTTTCGTATTCTTTCATTTTAAATCGTACTCTGTTAAATTCCCATACATTTCCCGGAACCTTTTTTGTATTATACGGTTGTGGTGGATTTTTTCTATAATCTATGAGCTTTCTTTGTGAACCAGTCTTTGCTTCTACCATAATATCTTTATAATTAAAAGTATATTTCGCCTTAGTATTTTTGTTAATCATCAAAATAGGTTCATATAAAGATCCAAACATTTTTTTTGATTGCACTCCTGAGCTGTCATATGCCCACACAATTCTACATAAAACATTGTATTTTTCTGTGGCATATATATCTAAATATGGCATATGCTGTGTTGCTGTCATAAAATACATCGTTCCATCTGGTTTTAAAATTCTCATACATTCATCGATCCATTTTTTACACCAATCGATATACATTTCAACAGTATCCCAATGATCAATGTTATTACCAAAATTTTTACCAATATTATACGGCGCATCTGCAAAAATCAGGTGAACGGAATTATCTTGTATTTTTTTCAAAATTTCCAAGCAATTTCCTAATATAGCCATTGCATTATGATTATGAATCTCTTCAAAATTAATTTTGTCTAAAAAAATCTTCTGAAAATCAAATTGCGAAACTGATTCTGTTTCATCATTATTTTTCAAATCTAAAGATAATTGTTGCATACTCATTTCGTTTCCTCCACTTGTTCTTTTTCAAATTCCAAAATATCGTCTACTTTGCAATTTAGTACACCGCATATTTTCTCAATGCTTTCCAACGAAATGTATTGATTTCTACGTATCCTAGTAAAAATATTCCCACTGATTCCTGCCAATTCTATTACGTCTGTTACTGTCATTTCTTTATCAATCAACAGATGGAACAATTTTTTATATGTAATTCCCATATTTCCCCCAATCCAACTTTGTTTTTATCACTTATTTTTTATATTATCACGATTTCGTGATTTTTTCAATTTTTTCTTGTGTTTAAAATAAGCGTTACATCCTCGACGTGTAACACAATTGACTTTTATTTGTATGCTTTGATATTTGAAATGGAATATTGTGCCGGACAGATTCCATCTCCCTGGCGTCCGTTCGTTAATACAAAAAGAAAGAACGCCACCAAAAAAGCAGCGTCCTTCCACTCACCACACTTCTATAAATAACAATTACACAAAAAAACCTTACTTCATATTAGCAAACCGCTCCACAGCCTTCGTAAAATTCTCAATCGTCTTATCCGCATCACCATGCTCGAGCCCATCCCGCACACAATGCTGAATATGCCCCTCAAGAACCACCTGACCAACTTTATGCAGCGCTGATTTCGCCGCATTGATCTGAGAAAGAATATCCTCGCAGGGAATATCCTCATCAACCATTCTGTCAATAGCCTGAACCTGACCAATGATCTTTTTCAATCTTCTGTGAAGGTTATCCGCATCCATACACTGCTTCATCCCGTTACCTCCATTAAAAAAGTTAATTTCAATTATCATTGTAAATATTCAAAACTTTATTGTCAAGTTTTTCTCAATCAGAATCACTCTACCAAAGACAGATTTTCCCCTCGCACACGCTCCGTAAGAGACTCACCACCCTTACGATACCATTCTTTCACAAAAGAATCAAAATAACTCACAGGCTTTTTCCCCATAATAATCTGGATAAAAACCTTCTTCTCCAGCTGCTGCAACGTCTGCGGAATCTCACTGTCACCATCTCCCATATACCTTTTCGCAGGCGGATGGTAATCCGCATCCACCAGAAGCCCGACTGCCGAGATTCTTGACTTATAAGCAGCCCATTCCTCCACAGACGGAGAATCCGTCTGGAGATATTTTTTGCAGGCATCAAAATACGACTGCTCTATTGCACTGAGATCCTCACAATCCTTAGAACCATAAAGAGCCTCCCGGATATGCCTTGTCACCATATAAGTCGCCTCATTATAATCCACATTGATCATCAACGGCCTGGCTGTCGGATCCACATTCAAC
The DNA here is from genome assembly GCF_040096615.1 of Blautia aquisgranensis. Taxonomy (NCBI): domain Bacteria; kingdom Bacillati; phylum Bacillota; class Clostridia; order Lachnospirales; family Lachnospiraceae; genus Blautia; species Blautia aquisgranensis. The sequence goes on along the minus strand of NZ_JBBMEJ010000012.1, from coordinate 121,651 downwards.
GCAAAATAACTGTTCATCTCATCCGCATCCTCAGCCTCATACCTGGAATAATCAAACAGAACACTTAAAATCTTCATTACAATCTCCGGATGTTCATACCCCTTACGGACCACCACATACTTCGTATCACGGAATGTCGAATATACCTCCGTAGTACGCTTCGTATCCAGAAGCAGATAATAAGGCTGCCAGTCCGCATTTTTGTCCTTACGGTACTGATCCATCAAAGGATTATTCGGAGCCCACCAAAGGCCGAAAAAAGCTCCGCACTTTCCGTTCACCACGAGATCCCGGATATTATTCTGAGCACGCAGGGCAAAATCCGGATCCAGAATTCCTTTTTTGTAAAGCTCCCTCAGATAAGCCAGAGCGGTCTTCGTCTCCTCAGTCAGAGATCCGTAAACAATCTCACCATCTTTTCCTCGGATCCACTGCTGTGGATAAGCACCAAAGCTTTCGAAAACGGAATCCACGGAATAACTGGTGCTGATCGTTCCTACAAGCCCCGGATCACAGACAAGCCCGACCGGTTCCTCACCATCCTCTGCACCCATTCGATTTTCCTGAAAAGCCTGTATCACAGAAAAAGCCTCCTCCAGAGTTTTCGGTTCTGTCAGGCCCAGCTGTTCGATCCAGTCACGACGGAGCCACAGAAGCTGCGGACCATGATCAATGGCAGTTTCCGGAAGTGCAAGAAGCTTCCCGTCAAAAGTCCCGGATTCCAGAAGCTCATCTCCATAGCCTTCATACATCTCCCTGATCCTGTCTGATGCACAGCTTTTGTATACATCTGTCAGATCTTCAATCAGATCATTTTCAACCAGTTCCTCCAATGTTTCCCTGTCCGACACCAGAAAAATATCCGGCAGATTCCGGTCTTTTACCAGAATATTCAAAGCCTCATCATACCCCTCTTCACTTTCCATGAAAATATTCTTATTCTGTACATTGAGGATTTTTTTCAGATACCGGGTATAGGCATTATTCTCATATGTCTCCCCCTCCGGTAGATTGGAATTGCCGGTGCCCTTCATCTGACCCAGGGTGTATGTCACTGTCTCAGGATATTTTCCCCATGGAGAAGTTTCAGCTTTCTTCCATGCTTTCTGCCTCTGTGCCGTCTTAGTTCTCGTGTCTGTATCCTGGCTTTTTTTCTCGCCGGAAGTACATCCTGTAAGAAAAAGCACTGCACTTAGTATCAGAAGCATTCCGGTTTTCAGCTTAAGCCTTCTCATCTTTTTTCTCCTTTCCCGGAATTCTCATCTCAACTCTGGTTCCTTTCCCAACCTGGCTTAAGATCCTAATGGCATATTCCTCTCCATATAAAATACACATACGGTCATTGACATTCTTTAATCCATAACCTTTAGCCTGGTAGGTGATCAGTTTCTTGGCCTGCTCCTGCTCCATTCCCATTCCATTATCATCTACCCGGATCACCACGTCACTGCCGTCCGCAAAAAACGAAAGCCGAAGGATTTTTTCCCCTTCTTCCTTTACATCAAGACCATGTTCCAGCGCATTTTCAACCACCGGCTGCAAAATAAGCTTAGGTACCAGTTCCTGCTGCACCTCCTGATCGATCTTCCATTCCACTTTAAAGTCATTATCATGCATGATCAACTGGATTTCCAGATAAGCCTCAATATTCCGGATGCAGTTCTCCACAGTCACCATATCAGCACCTTTACTCAGAGCAGTCCGATAAAAAGTAGAAAGAGCCAACGTTACACGGCTGATCTCCTTCTGCCTGCTTTTAATAGCCATCCAGTTTATAATAGAAAGAGAATTATACAAAAAATGAGGATTGATCTGTGCAGTCAGAGCTTTCAGTTCAAATTCCTTGAGCGCGATCTTATTCTCATAAACTTCTTCGATCAGCCGGTTGATCTCATCCATCATATGATGGAAGCTCCGTATCAGCTGTCCCACCTCGTCCTGTGAATCGCTGTAAACCGTAACCTCTCGACTTCCCTGATTGACCTGCTCCATATTTCTGGTAAGCAGCTCAATATTTCTGGTAAACAATTTGGAAAAAGTCATTCCCAGAACAATAATGATCACAACACAGAAGCCGATCAACGGGATTTCACTGATCAGAAGTTTTGAGACAGAGCTCTCGATCACTGCAGGCGGCTTATAAAAATAATAAGTCCATCTCGTTTCGTGGCCGCTGGTGCTGACATAAGTATATTCCTCCCTGAGCCTGTCCAGCATTTTTTCGGTACTTTTCTGCGCGGAAATATCGCTGGCAGCCAGATTTTCCCCGTGATAAACCACATTTTTCTGCTTATCTACCACTATGCCGCCGGAATTTCTCTCAATAATATTGGCAAGAGGCCGGAAAACTTTTTCATAATCAAGGGTAATGCATAGAACGGCGTCACGTTTTTTTCCGTTATAAATCTCACGCACAGCTGCGATCTGCCGATTGTCACGGTCTACGATCCACTGCGCCATCACACTTCCGTCCAGTTTGCTGCTCCACCATTCCCCGCACATCTCATCCAGCGGAACCAGCGTATATTCATGGCGTACCGGAATGCTCTCTGCAAAAAGCTGTATTCCAAGAATAGCATCGTGATAGGATTTCGGCACAGTAAGAAGCGGATCTACTACCTCCGTATACTGTTCATAAGCAGTATACCGGTCCATATCCTTATTCTCGATCACTTCCAGAATCTCCGGAGAATAGGTGAGATAATTAAGAAGGCTCACATAAATCTCCATCTGGCCGTCAATATTCTCCCTTGTCTGCTCCAGGATAGAATACATATCTTCCATCTCATTTTCCCGCACAAGACTGCTCATACGGCTGTGGCTGTACAAAGCCAGAACTGTCATCGGAACAAGGCTGGCCACAACAAGAAGAAGCGTTAGTTTGTACCGGTATTTCATATTTTTATACTTCATCAGAAGCTTCTTCATCCTCACTGTTTCCCTTTCTGTAGGACTCCGGGCTGCTTCCGTAATATTCCCGGAAACTGCGGCAGAAGTATGACGAATTGGTAAAACCTACCTTTTCGCTGACCATAGCTACTTTCATGTTTGTTGTACACAGAAGCTCTTTTGCTTTTTTCATGCGGAATACACGGATAAAACGGTTCAGATTCATTCCTGTCTCCTTCTTAAAAATAAAGCTTAAATAGCCGGAAGAAAGATAGACTTTTTCTGCCAGTGTTTCAAGGTTCAGATCCTCTGCATAATGGTTGTAAATATAGTTCTTAACTGCTGCCACCTCATCTCTGGATTCGCTCATGGAACGATCCAGGAACTCTTCGTACTGGTGGATATTTTTCTCCGTAACCTCAATGATCTCCTGAATGGTAGAACAGCTATACAGATGATCCACTTCCAGATCCAGCCTGTGCTCTCCCGCAAAACGATTCTCCTGGAACAACTCCCTTATCACATTGGAAAAAACAAATTTCACATACATGGCAGAAAACTGGGTATTGGACTGATATTTGGATGCCAGACTGCGGAAGTGGCTCCACAGCTGCTTCACATCTTTTCTGGAAATATCTTCTGAGATTTTTTCCATGAGTCTGGAATCCTGCTCTTCTTCCCGGGTATTTTTTTCCTCATCTTCTTCACTGGTGTAAACATGGATATCCGGATGATAGAATTTCTCTTCCATCTGCTGTTCCAGCCGCTCCATAATATCCGGAAGCTCCTGATATCCGTCAAAACGTCTGCTTACTGCCAGGTGAAACCTCACAGGATGCAGTCTTTTCAGAAGAGTGTAGACATTTTTTGCCACAAGTACATAATCGCAGTATACATCTTTGAAAAGAAGCAATGACTGGCGTCCGTTCAGATTCAGGTAAAAAAACGATCTACGCAGCTCTTCCATGATTTCCTCCGGAACCTCATCATTCGCAGACTCAAAAAAAGCTTCATCTGATTCAATAAGGATCGCGCAGTGCCATTCCTTCCACATTGCCAGATCCACGATCCCCTCTGCTTCCTTCAGCCGTTCCTGGTCTCCTGAATAGATAAAGCTCAGAAGAAAATATTGCTGCAGAAAACTTTTTTCTTTCATCGACTGCTGTTCTTTGTCCTTCCGGGATGTAATCTCTGCCTGTATTTTCTGAATCGTCTCATGAAAACGATCCGGATCAACAGGCTTAAGTACATAATCTGTCACACCATAACGTATCGCTTCCTGTGCAAACGAAAAATCTCCATATCCACTGAAAATGATGATCTCCAGCCCCGGATACTCTTCTCTTGCTTTTTTGGAAAGCTCCAGCCCATCCATATGCGGCATTTTGATATCTGTCAGCATCAGATCGATCTTATGGCTACGCAGCTCATTTAACGCCAGCTTTCCATTGGCAGCCTCATAAATCTCCCACTCACCTTCTTCCATAGACAGCAGAAATCTGATTCCCTCTCGTTCCAGTTTTTCATCATCTACCACCAAAACTCTGTACATTCCCCACCTCGCCAAATATGGCCTGATCCACGTAAAGACACGCAGATCAGGCCGTTTTTCTTTCATTTTACCATTATTCAGTTGATTTGTCAGCCCTTAACAGCTCCTGCAACCACACCTTCGATAATATATTTCTGGCATGCAAGATAGAATGCGATGATAGGAATAATAGAAAGGACAAGAACTCCCATCATAGCTCCCATATCAATCGTACCATAGCCACCCTTCAGATACTGGATCGCAATGGAGATTGTTTTGTACTTCTTGATATCAAGTACCAGATATGGAAGAAGGTAATCGTTCCAGATCCACATGGTTTCCAGGATTGCTACTGTTACACAGGTCGGTTTCATAACCGGAAGAACTACTTTAAAAAATGTCTGGATCGGAGTACAGCCATCGATCATGGCAGCTTCCTCGATCTCGATCGGAATGGATTTTACAAAACCGCTGAACATAAATACCGCAAGTCCTGCTCCATATCCAAGATAAATGATGATCAGTCCCCACGGAGTATTCAGTTTCAGGATGTTTGCGATCTTGGAAAGAGTAAACATTACCATCTGGAATGGTACGACCATGGAAAACAGGCACAGCATGTACATGGTTTTTGTCAGCGTGTTGGTAACACGGTTGATGTACCAGGCACACATGGAGGTACAAAGCAGAATTACCGCAACAGAAAATACTGTGATAAATAATGTCCATCCAAATGCCTGGAAAAATCCGGTTTTTGTAAGACCATTTACATAGTTTTCCAGACCTACGAACATTTTATCCGTTGGGATTGCAAAGGGATAACGGCTGATGTATGCTTTTTTCTTAAAAGAATTGATCAAAACCAGAAGAATTGGGAAAATATAAGCAACAGATACCACACTCAGGATCGCAGTCCACAGACCGCTGAATTTTACTTTTTTATTCATTACTGCTGTACCTCCTTACTTCTTGTGAGACGATTCTGGATCATGGCAATTGCTCCAACCAGGATAAAGAAGATTACGGCTTTCGCCTGTCCTACGCCTTCCCATCCGGTACGTCCATAGAAGGTATTGTAAATGTTCAGTGCGAGCATTTCTGACATGTTGGAAGGCTCACCATTTGTAAGAGCAAGGTTCTGGTCAAAAAGCTTGAAGGAGTTGGTAAGTGTCAGGAAAGTACAGATGGTGATGGACGGCATGACCATAGGAATGATCACATGCTTCAGAAGCTGTCCTTTGTTCGCACCATCGATCTGTGCAGCCTCGATCAGTTCACCCGGGATATTCTGGATACCTGCAATGTAAATGATCATCATATATCCGATCTGCTGCCAGCACATCAGGATCACAAGACCCCAGAATCCGTAAACAGAAGAATATGTAAGTGTTTTATTGATCTGAAGAAGCAGACCGTTTAACAGAAGCTGCCATACATAACCAAGGATGATTCCACCGATCAGGTTTGGCATAAAAAATACAGTACGGAATATATTGGTTCCTTTGATCTTCTTGGTCAGAAGCAATGCAACTGCAAAACCGATCACATTGATCAGAATTACTGATACAACCGTAAATGCGGTGGTGTACCATAATGCATGTCCAAAGGTTCCATCCTCAGTAAAAATCTTCACATAGTTCTGTAATCCCACGAATTTTGCATCCGTTACTGTGGTAAATTTACAGAAGGAAAGATATACGCCCATGATAAAGGGAACGATAAATCCAATGGTAAATGCCAGCAGGGTAGGCAGGACAAAAACCGGAAAATACTTTTTCATCATCTTATTCTGCATGTTTTCTCTTCCTTTCTCCTGAGGATGCATCCTTCCCTACTTTACGCATCCTCCCTTCATTGAAAGAGGCAGGCGGAAACCGCCCACCCCTTCGTGATCACGTTTCAGTTATACCTTATCAGCCTTCATTTGCTGCTTTGTACTCTTTTGCCCATCCGTCAACAAATGCAGTTTTCACAGCATCCCACTCGCCGGTACCCTGTGCATACTCAAGCATTGCACTGCCGACCTGGTTTTTCCACTCTTCAGAAGGCATGGTTGTAAAGTTCCATGAAACCGGAGTTTTACCAGCTTTTACATATTCGTCGGCTGCTTTTACAAGCGGATTTGCAGACTCATAATTCTCATCAAAGGTCTTGAATGGTGTTGTAAATCCCATTTCCTGGCTTATAGATTCTCTTCCTTCATCACTTGTGATAACCCAGCTGAGGAAATCAAGAGTTGCCTGGATATCCTTCTCATCTGCTTTTTTATTTACGCACCAGTAGTTCTCACTGCCTGTGCAAAGTCCTTGGTCCTCTTCACCATCAACACCAATGTAGATTGGAAGCATTCCCATATCCTCATCTGCTACTTCGTTATCTTTGATGTTATCATAAGCCCAAGTTCCATTCTGATAGAACACAGCCTCTCCAAGACCAAATTCAGCATTTGCATCATCGATAGTCTTGCTGGAAAGAAGGCTTGGCTCACAGGTAGAATCTGTGATATAAAGGTCAAACAGGTTCTTGAAATTATCAAGATATGTTCCTTTGATCGCATCTGTGGATGTGATTCCGTCTTCTTTGTACTCATAATAGATTGGAAGGTTTGCAAGGTGTGTCTTGAAGCGCCAGTCACTGGAAGAATCAAAGCCTGCGGAAGTAAATGCACCGTCAACTCCAAGGTCATCTTTCTTAGCCTGGATATCATCTGCAACCTTCTTTAATGTCTCAAAATTGTTGATCTCATCTGCAGACTTGATCACAGCGCCATCCATCTCACAGTATTTCTTAAGAAGCGCTTTGTTGTAAATAATTCCATATGTTTCAATTACATAGGCGATACCGTCAACTGCACCGCTGTCATCCTTCAGTACGAAATCGTCACTCTCCACATTTTTATAAACATCACTGTCTTTCAGGTCATAGCAATAATCCTTCCAGGATGCAAGTCCAACCGGTCCGTTAACCTGGAATAATGTCGGAACCTCATCTTTGGCCATCTCTGATTTCAGAGTAGACTCATAAGTTCCGGAAGCTGCTGTAACAACAGTAACCGGTACACCAGTCTCATCGGTGTATTTCTTTGCCAGATCTGACCACTGATCTGCCTGCTCCGGTTTAAAATTCAGATAATAAACAGAGCCTTCACTGTCATCCCCTTTTGCCATAGCCGGAACTGCCGGGATCATGGTAGCTGCCATTAAAGCTGCAAGACCAAATGCTGTTGCTTTTTTCATTCTCATAATATTTACCTCTCCTTTTCTAAGTTGTTGTCCTGTTCCTTAACTTGATATTATTGTAAATCGGAGAGGATTTTTTCACGATATAAAAAAATCAAGAAACATGTTGATTTTTTTATATGATGAAAAATGTGATATTTATTTTTTTACATACAAAAACAGCAGCCGGAACAGGTCTCCCCATTCCGGCTGCCGCCATATATTATTTTCGATTCATCATGCTTTATTGACAGATCCGAAAAGCTCCATCTTCTCTTTAACAGTAGCTTTGATCGCCTCTGCTCCAGGTGCAAGAAGCTTACGTGGGTCATATCCTTTACCCTGCTGATCTTTACCCTCTTCAATGTATTTACGTGTAGCTTCAGCAAATGCAAGCTGGCACTCTGTATTTACATTGATCTTGGAAACGCCAAGGCTGATCGCTTTCTTGATCATGTCTGCCGGGATACCTGTACCACCGTGAAGAACAAGCGGCATATCTCCTGTCAGTTTCTGAATAGCATCCAGAGTCTCAAAGCTTAAGCCCTGCCAGTTAGCCGGATATTTTCCGTGAATGTTACCGATACCAGCTGCAAGGAAGTTGATTCCGAGATCTGCAACTCTCTTGCACTCCTCAGGATCAGCGCACTCGCCCATACCAACAACACCATCTTCCTCGCCACCGATGGAACCAACCTCTGCCTCAAGAGACATGTTGTGCTCAGCAACGATCTTAACCAGCTCTTTAGTCTTAGCTACGTTCTCATCGATCGGATAATGAGATCCGTCGAACATAATGGAAGAGAAACCAGCCTCAACACATTTCAGGCATCCATCATAGCTGCCGTGGTCAAGATGAAGAGCAACCGGAACAGTGATGTTCAGCTCTTCCATCATACCGTTAACCATACCTACAACAGTCTTATAACCTGTCATGTATTTACCGGCACCCTCGGAAACACCAAGGATTACAGGAGAGTTGAGCTCCTGAGCTGTCTGAAGGATAGCTTTTGTCCACTCAAGGTTGTTGATGTTGAACTGACCAACTGCATAATGGCCTGCTTTTGCTTTTTTCAGCATTTCTGTTGCGTTTACTAACATGATAAAATCCTCCTAACCTGTTTTAGGATACGAAAAAATCGTGTCCTTTATATCCAACCGTACTCATAATAGCAGATTTTTATTGGTAAGTCCAGTACTTTACCAAAAAGTGGCGGAGTTGTAAGATTTTTTATTTTTTTGTGTTTTTTTCGAAAAAAAAGCTTGCATTTAAGGAAGAAGTTATATATAATACACTTGTTGTTCACGGATGGATTCCCGAGTGGCCAAAGGGGGCAGACTGTAAATCTGTTGGCACCGCCTTCGAAGGTTCGAATCCTTCTCCATCCATTAAATTTTGGTTCTTACACCTTGTCAGGTGTGAGAACCTTTTTTTGCGTAAAAAAAGGAAACCGCAAAGGGGCACAAGGCCGCGCCCCTCTGCACACCCCTAGGCCTCTTTCTTCGAGTGCCTGATTGTCCGAGTGAACATTTATTAACTTGTACCTGTATGCTTCGGTATTGAAAGCGGGACGCTATGCCGATTCGTCGCTCTTTATACTTCTTTTACAGGACAGGATGTAAGCGTACGTTCGTCACCCTAGAGCAAAAAGGCAGCTGCTTTCGGAGAAGTGGCTGCCTTTTTATACATTACATAGGAAAAATATAATTCTTATTTATTAACTTGATTTACAGTGTTTCCATCAAGGAATGCCTTGATATTATCAACTGTAATATCCATGATTCTCTGTCTGGAAGCCTGAGCAGCCCAGGAGATATGTGGGGTGATGATGCAGTTCTTGGCTTTGAGGAGTGGGTTGTCTCCTTTGATAGGCTCTGTGGATACAACGTCAAGTCCCGCTGCATAAACTTTGCCGCTGTTAAGCGCATCTGCAAGATCCTGCTCTACTACCAGCTGTCCACGGCTGTTGTTGATAAGGATAACGCCATCTTTCATCTTTGCAATATTCTCTTTGTTGATCATACCTTCTGTCTCCGGGAAAAGCGGGCAGTGAAGGAAAATCACATCAGACTGTGCAAACAGCTCATCAAGGGAAACATACTCAGCAAGCTTTGCACCAGCCTCACTCTGGTAAGCATCATAAGCAAGAACCTTCATATCAAGAGCATTCAGAAGCTTCGCTGTAGCCTGTCCGATTCTTCCAAGGCCAATGATACCAGCAGTCTTTCCATAAAGCTCGATCATCGGATAATCCCAGTAGCACCAGTCATCATTGTTCTCCCATTTACCAGCCTTAACAGTCTCATCATGATGACCATAGTGAGAACAGATCTCAAGAAGAAGGCCAAGAGCATACTGACCAACGATCTGAGTACCATAAGTAGGAACATTCACAACCGGGATATTTTTCTCTTTTGCATAGTTGTAATCAACAACATTATAACCAGTAGCCAGAACAGCGATCAGCTTCATGTTCGGGCACTTGTCGATCGTCTCTTTGGAAATCGGAGTCTTGTTGATGATAACGATCTCAGCATCACCGATACGATCAGCGATCAGCGGAGACTCCTCATAGGAAGTTCTGTCATAAACAGTAACATCTCCAAGCTCTTTTAATGCGTCCCAGCTTAAATCTCCAGGGTTCTCTGTGTAGCCATCCAATACAACAATCTTCATATTCGTACTCACCTTTCTTTAAAAAAATTTTTGTGGTATGTATGATTTATTTAATTCAGATTGATCAGCAATCTGAATTTAACTTTTCATCCAGCGCCTTCATATCATTCAGCTCACGGATATACAGATCCTGTGCAAGATCCAGACTTACCTCGATAAAACGGATCTTCTGTCCAGGACGCGCCTGTGCGATCTTCGCAAAATCCACGGTGATCACCGTACCGATCTTCGGATAACCACCTGTACTCTGGCGGTCAGCCAGCATAATGATCGGCTGTCCGTTTAATGGAACCTGAATCGATCCCATGGAAATACCATCCGTATTGATATTACCGTCACCGGCATGCTCTACCGGCTCTCTCTCAATTCGGCAGCCCATACGGTCAAACTCGTTTGTGATCGTACCACTGTACCAGAAAAATTTACGGACACCCTCTTCCGTAAACTCATTCTCCTGCGGTCCCAGAACCACACGAAGAACAACCTCATCAGAAGGATATACCTCTGCCGGAACCTGACGAAGCTCCATATTCGGAAGCTCTGTCTTCGGAGCAACAAACTCGATACTGTCGCCCTTTTCCAGCTTTCTTCCCTCAACACCGCCGATATGGTTACGAAGCAGTGTAGACTTGCTCCCCATCACAAGCGGAATATCCAGGCCGCCTGCAAAAGCGATATATCCGCGGCTGCCGTTTCTGGCACCTGCAAACATCAGCTTCTGGCCTTTTTTTACAAGGACTGCCTTATACATTGGGAAAGGCTGTCCGTCCAGCATCGGTGTCAGGTCTCCGCCTGTCACTGCGATGATATTGTCACTGGTAAAGGTAAGCGTTGGTCCGATAAAAGTCATCTCCAGCGCACCTTCAGTCTTTTTGTTACCAACCAGAAGATTGGCAATGTGGAAAGCACGCGGATCCATGGCACCGGATGTAGAAACACCAAATGCCTGATTTCCGAATCTTCCCTCATCCTGAACGGTGGTCAGGATTCCTCCGTTTTCAACTGTAATTCCCATATCATGACCTCCGTTCTCAACCGTTATCCTGTGGTGTATAGGTTTTCACTTTATAGGTACCGTTTTCCACGTCTCTTCGAATCTGCTCATATTCACTCTTCGTAACAGGAACATGTTTTACCCAGTCACCTGCACGCACAAGGAACGGATCTTCCTTTGCAAAATTACAGATATCAAGAGGTGTACTTCCGATGATATTCCATCCGCATGGCTGCTCAAAAGGAATAAAATCAGACAGTCCCAGCTGAACCACGATGGATCTTGCCGGAATCTTAACTCTCGGAGAAGTTCTTCTCTTAAAACTGAAAGGCTCCTCAAATCTTGCCATGTACGGATGTCCCGGTGCAAAACCAAGCATATATACATAATACTCATGCTCGGAATGCTTACGGATGATTTCCTCCGTAGTGGTATTTTCAAGCTCTGCACAGTACTCAAGATCCGGACCGGTCTCGCCACCATAATATACAGGAACCTCTTTTACAACTTTTTTCTTGTTTGTAGATGTTTCATGCATATCTGCAATTCTCTTCTTCAGCTCTTCCACAAGCTGGGCATAGCGGATAACCTCCGGGCGATAATGCACGATCAGAGCACAGTAAGTAGGAACGGTCTCCATCATGCCTTCAATTGGAGATTCTTTTAATTTTTCGTCCAGCGCACGCACCTTGGCATTGACTTCAAGACTGATCACGCTGCCGAACTCAACGGAAACTGCTCTGTCTCCTGCGATCAGGAACTTCACATCCATTTAAGTATACCTCCGTTCTTTATTGACAAAAAGGCCCGTCATGTGTGGTGACAGACCTTCCTGCATTCATAAGTTTATTCGGTTAGTCTACAAATTCAAATCCGACTTTTTCCAGAGTTGCATCAACCCATGGACGCGGCCACTCGCCACGTGTCAGGATACCCTCAAGCTGTTTCTCCTCGCCTGCATGGTATTTTCTTGCGATCTCTGCAAGCTCTGCTGTATGCTCATCCGGTCTGATTGCCAGAAGTCCGTCAGAATCTCCTACGATGATGTCACCAGGATTGATTACGATTCCTGCAAAGGATACCGGGAAGTTCATCTCTCCAGGACCGTTCTTGTATGGTCCGTTCGGTGTGATGCCTTTTGCATATACCGGGAAATCCATCTGGCTTAATGTGTAGCTGTCGCGAACACATCCATCGATGATGATTCCTGCGATCCCTCTGGATTTCGCATAATTGCTCATAATCTCACCGCAAAGTGCTCTGCTCATGCTTCCTTTGTTTGCAAGAACGATAACGTCTCCTGGCTGAGCCATATCCAGAGCTTTGTGGAACAGAAGGTTATCTCCTGCCGGTGCGTTTACTGTGAAAGCTGTTCCCAGAAGTCTTGCCTTCGGGTTCAGTGGAAAAATGCTGGAATCTACAGCAGCGATTCTGCCACAGTTATCATCAATATTTGCTACCGGAATACCACGGAATGCTTCTACTAATTCTTTTGACGGTCTTTCAAAGTTTCGTCTGATTCTACATCCTAATGACATATGAAAACCTCTCTTCTTCTGATTACTGATCACCTGGTAACAGTGTCTTGTTTTATCTGCATTTATCATATCACACAAGTTTACCATTGAATAACGAATAATTTCTCTGTATAATATAAATAATTTTTATATTGTTTTGAAACTTACTTTATTCCTGATAGATTGTACCAAAGAAAAGGAGCTGAACATATGAATCTTGCTGAAATTGAAACCTTTCTCACCATCGTAAACACAAAAAGCATCACCCGTACAGCGGATCTTCTTTTTCTTTCCCAGCCTACAGTCAGCCACAGGCTCACTTCTCTGGAGAATGAACTCGGCTTTCCCCTTGTGATCCGCCAGAAGGGGCACAAGCAGGTGGAACTGACTGCCAAGGGAACAGATTTCATCATTCTTGCGGAACGATGGATGTCCCTCTGGAAAGAAACCATGGAACTGCAGCGCAACCAGGATTCCCTGCTGCTTACTATCGGCTGTACAGACAGTCTGAATGTTGCTGTTTTCGCACCTCTGTATGACAGGATCTTAAATGAGCAGACCAAACTGGACCTGAACATTGAATCCCACCACTCATCAGAGCTCTACGGACTTCTTGGAGAACACAGCATTGATATCGGATTTGTCTACCACAAATTGCATTACAAGAATATCATAACAGAGAAAATCTTTGAAGAAAAGCTTTATCTGGTACAATCAGATCAGCCAGCTATTTCTGCTCCGGCAATACATACCGATGAGCTGGATCCATCTCTGGAGCTGTTTTTAAGCTGGGACGACAACTATCAGATCTGGCATGACCGCTGGCTTTCCTCCGCATCCAGACCTCACATTGCAGCAGATACCATCACGCTTTTGGACCGTCTCTGGAAAAAACCGGGAAACTGGATGGTCGCACCACAGTCTGTAATCCTAGAGCTTTCTCATTACCGGCCTCTTTTTATCAGTGAACTGAAAAACACACCGCCAAACCGTGTCTGCTATAAGATCAAGCATAAATATCCAAAGTCCACCAGCAAACGTGCCGTGGAATTCTTCGAAAATGCACTGGAAGACTTTCTTGCAGAATCCACTCCGTCCTTCCCGATCGGCCAGGTATGGGAACGACAGAAATAAAAAAATGGCAAGCATAAGCCTGCCAGGAACATTCTCTGCTTTACCGTTTCTTCTTATATTATATACCAGGATGATTCATCCACCGCTTTTCGCCACAAAAAGCAACAACGGACTTCGACGGGCTTCGACTTGTTTCATCATATATCAAGAACCCTTTGTTTACAAGGATTTTCAGCATTTCCATACAAAACAATATTTCGTCTGATTGCGTCTATTTTCTTTTATTTGTCACAAAAATTGTCATAAAAGAGCCATGCCCAATAAAGGGAATGGCTCTGATTATTACATTACATTTTCAAGCTTTTTCATTTCATTCTGTACTCTTGCAGCATCTACGTGATTGTATATGTTCATTGTAATGCTTATGTCACTATGTCCCATGATCATTTGTAAAACTTTGATATCTATAGCTATCCTCTTAATTAACGCAAATTCCAGATGCGCGGAACCACCCTTTGCAATCCTTTTTTTTCATTAAAATCGATTATGGATTTTCTCATGTTCATATGCGCCCTGCCTTTCTTGTTTCTTTAGAATACACCTTGCTCTTTTCATAATAAAATAAAGCGCTATTTTCTACAAATATTTTTATATTATATCATCCACACATAAAATCAAATACATAGTACTGTGAAATCAAAGTAAATATTTCTATCAACAGAACCTTTTATGACAACATCTCTTTCACACAAATACTCCGATAATCACTCGGTGATATTTTATATCTTTCTTTAAATACTCGGTTAAATGTTCTCTGACTTTCAAATCCACTATCCAGACAAATGTTTGTAATAGAATCACTCGTATTTTCCAAACGATGGCATGCATAGTTCAGCCTTGCATCGTTAAGATATTGATTAAAGTTTCTATGGAATGTTTTGGAAAAGAGTCTGGATAAAACATATTTGCTCACCCCCAGATCTTTTGCCATCTCTTCCAGAGAAAACTTCTTTTTAAAATTTGCTGATATATAGGAAACTGTCTGGTAAATAAGATCATTGCTCCCCACACTACTCTTTTCTACCAAATTTAATTTTCCTATGCAGCGTGCCAACACAATTTGAAGATATGCCTGTGCAACAGTAATATCCGACTGTTCTGTCTCTAAAATTGCATTTATAACCCTATATACCTCCGGTTCAACCTTTTCCGCTTTGATGATTGGGTATTCAGGAGCCATGGATTGCATGATATCTGCAAATTTGACTATCGTAAATGGCGATGCGATCAGATAAGTCGCTTTATTTACACCGGGTGTCAGTACCTGATAGTGATGAATAACATCTGGAAATACAAAGCCTATATCTCCTTTTTCCATATGGTATAGTTCCTGTCCGACACCAAGTTCTAATGCTCCACTTGTTACACAAACGATCTCCAGTGCATTATGAAGATGTGGTTCAATATGTTTTGACTTCCTATTTATTGCTATAATCTCCTCTTTTGTGTCAACATATTTTAACTGCATGAAATACTCCCCTTTGCAACATTTGTCTATATCTTCTTTCGATTTGGCAAGCAATTCTTTTACACCTATCTTATAATCAGCTTGTAAATAAGGAAAGGAGGAATTGCAAATGAGCAACCTAAAAAAATATCTGAATGACCTTTTAGTATTCTACACTGAATATTTTGAGCATCCTTACCATGTATAAATACTAAAAGGACTATTTTGTGAAAACTGAACATTTTTTTCTTAAGACCATTTCACAAAAATGAAGTGGTCCTTTTTTTATAAACTTTCAATAAATCTTTTGAATGCAGCCTTCCCTTCCTCTGTTCTCTTATAAACTCCTGCATCCTCCAGGACTTTCGTAAATACAATTCCGATTTCTTTCTGTACAATAGAATGAATGTTACTTTCTGTAATCTCATACTTCGGCATCCATTCTTCTGCCCAGTCGGCATGAGCAGCCATAGTCGTATTCTGTCTCAGATTCTCATGATGCAAAATTGCCTGCTCCAGTTCTGCCATTTCTTTTTTCAATCTGGCCGGTAATACAGCCAGTCCCATAACTTCAATCAACCCAATGTTTTCTTTCTTGATATGATGATATTCTGCATGTGGATGGAAAAATCCAAGCGGGCAGTCCTCCGTTGTGATATTATTACGCAAAACCAGATCCAATTCATACAGATCTCCACGCATTCTTGCAATCGGTGTAATCGTATTATGCGGAATCCCATCTGTCTCACTAAAAATAGAAACTTCTGGATCTGAATAGCCACGCCATTTTGTAAGGATATGATCTGCGACCTCTACAATGCTCTCCGTTGTTCTCCCCTGCAAACGGATCACTGACATCGGCCACTTTACAATTCCTGCATGTACATCTGGATATCCCTCTAATTCAAATTCCAGTTCGTAAGGTGCTTTTGCCATAGCAAAGACATAACCTCCACCCTGGAAATGATCATGGCTTAAAATAGAGCCTCCTACGATTGGCAAATCTGCATTGGAACCTGCCGTATAATGTGGAAACTGCTTAACAAAATCAAGGAGCTTATCAAAAGTCATACGGTTAATTGCCATCGGAATATGCTTCTCATTAAAGATAATGCAATGTTCATTGTAATACACATATGGTGAATACTGTAAATAATACTGCTCTCCACACAGAGTGATTGGTATGATCCTGTGGTTCTGTCTTGCCGGATGTGAGAAATGCCCTGCATACCCTTCGTTTTCCCTACAGAGCAGACACGCCGGATATCCGGATTCCTTTGCCACACCGGCTTTTGCAATATCCCGTGGATCTTTTTCTGGTTTTGACAGATTGATTGTGATATCCATCTGACCAAATTCTGTATCTGTCGTCCACTTTTCATCCTTTACAATCCGATCTGTGCGGATATAGTTTGTTGCCTGACTGAAATGATAATAAAAGTCGGTTGCAGTCTTTGGAGATACCTGATATTTTTCTTCAAAAGCTTTTCTTACCACAGACGGAGCCGGTGTCAAAATCCCCATGATTTTTGTATCGAAAAGATCCTTCATCGTCACTGTATCGTCCTCTAAGATTCCCTCTGACAGTGCAAATGCAAGCATGTCCTCTAAAATAAAGTGTAAATTTCTCGGCTCTACAGATGCTTTCGGCTCCTGATAATCCTGTTTTTGAAACAGTTCCAATAAGCCATTTGTCACATACACTTTATCCTCATCCTCTATCAGTCCGTTTTGCATTCCATATGCCACCAGTTCAGAAATCAGCTGATCAATCATTTTACCGTTTCCCCCTACTCATATTATGCTTCATAACCATTCGGATGATTTCTATGCCATTCCCAAGCTGTTGTAATAATTGTCTCCAGCTCATCAAATTTAGGCTTCCACCCAAGAATTTTTTTTGCCTTCTCACTAGATGCAATCAGTGTTGAAGGATCTCCTGCTCGTCTAGGTTCTTCCTTTGCCGGAATCGGATGTCCTGTTACTTTTCTAGCTGTTTCCACAACTTCTTTTACTGTAAATCCTACCCCATTACCCAGATTAAAAATATTGCTTTCATTGCCTTTTCTTAAATATTCCATGGCAAGAATATGAGCCTGTGCAAGGTCATTCACATGAATGTAATCTCTTACGCATGTACCATCTTTTGTATCATAATCATTTCCAAAAATAGAAATATATTCTCTTTTTCCATTTGGCACCTGCAAGATCAATGGAATCAGGTGCGTTTCCGGATTATGGGCTTCCCCTATTTTTCCATTTGGATGTGCTCCACAGGCATTGAAATAACGTAAGGATACAAAACGTAAATCATGGGCATTGGCTGTCCATTTAAACATCTTTTCCATGGAAAGCTTTGTTTCACCATAACAGTTTGTTGGAACTGTGCGGTCTGTTTCAAGTATAGGAATACGTTCCGGCTCTCCATATGTGGCTGCTGTCGAAGAAAAAACAATCTTGTTAACGCCATGTGCGACCATACTTTCTAGTAATACTTCTGTTCCGCACAGATTGTTGTTGTAATATTTGAGTGGATTTACCATACTCTCTCCAACCTGTGAATTGGCTGCGAAGTGAATAACTCCATCGATCTCCTCTTTTTCAAATACAGAATCTATAAATGCCTTGTCCCGGATATCTCCCTGATAAAATTTTGCATCTTGGTGAACAGCCTTACGAAAACCTGTTTCAAGATTATCAACAACTACAACATTTTTTCCTGCCGCAATCAGCTCATATACAGTATGAGAACCAATATAACCTGCTCCGCCCAATACTAAAATGCTACTCATAGATCATTTCTCCTTTTCTTTGTTTTTATGATTATAAAACTTTTATGCCACCATACTTACGAATTTTTAATACTTCACAGGAACCATTTCCAAATATCTTATCCATCTCTTTTTGATAGTTGGACACCAGATAATTGGGAACAAATGCCTGTATGGTTCCTGCAAATCCTCCTCCATGTACTCTGCACACGCCTTTTTTTCCAAATATCACGTCACTTAATGCCAATGCAATAGACACATTCTGATGTTGCACATCGTGACATATATATACATATAGAAAAAGCACTGTCTCATCGAACAACGATCAGACAACGCTTTCTCCTGTCAATTCTAATTTATGTCCGATGCATCTGTTACTTCATCTGCAGCAATTTCTTTTTCTGCTTTCAGTTTTTTATTTGCATCTTCTACATTCATTCTTGAAAGTACAAACATAATCAATACATCAAAGATTAACGGAAGCCAAAGATACATAAACTGCATCATATCAAGTGCAGACTGCGGTTGAGTTGCATTTGTTCCGACATATCCACTGAACTCAAGCATCCATCCAACAACAGCGGTTCCAATACCTCCACCGATTTTTACGCCAAGAGAAGTACAAGAGTACATCGTTCCGTCAATTCTCTTTCCCTGTGTAAGATAAGTGTATTCAGAGCAGGATGCGATAACTGCATTCATATCTCCCTGCCATGGTCCCTGACCTAAGGCTGCAAGAGCTGTAAACGCCATCATCAGCGGAACACTGCCCATATATCCTGCAACAACAACAAGTGCTCTACCGATGACTGCTAAGACATAACCTCTTAAGTTCAGTTTATACATACCTTTCCACTTACCAACTAATGTCGGTGTGAAAATCAGGGCAATGATCAGTGGAATATTAACTGCCCATGCAAATTGTCCAAACAAATTCTTATTTTTCAGTACCCATGTCATGTAATAAATGCCAGCTCCAATCATGGCACTATATAACTGCTGTAAAATATATGTTCCACAAATCATCATGTAATATTTGTTTTTAACAAGAAGCTTGAATGCCTGTACCATTCCGTACTTTTCATTATCATCCTTTACTTCTCCTTCGTTAAGTTCTTCCTCAGGAAGTTCCTTAACAGAAAGTGCTGAAATCGTATTTATGACAAGACCAATGATTGCATAGATAATAGCAACCGTTCTCCATGCCGCAGCATCTCCACCACATTTATCTACAAATCCAACTGTAATCGCCTGAATCAGAAGACTTGTTGAAAACGCAAAAATAAAACGGTAAGATCCCATCTGCACACGCTCTTTGCTGTTCTTTGTAATCAGTGACGTAAGTGCTGAGTAAGCAATATTGTTTGCTGTATAAAACACACCATTTAACAGTGTATAAGAGATAAAGAACCATGCGTATTTAGCCGTTGTTCCAAAGCTGACTGGTACTGCAAAGCAGCAGACCAGCGTAATGGCACAACCAATGTATCCGTATAGCATCCATGGCTTCGCTTTTCCCATTTTACTGTGTGTTTTGTCAATCATTGATCCAAAAAATATATCCGTAAAACCATCAAATAGTTTTGATACGGCAATCAGGGTACCTACGACACCTGCAGCAAGTCCTACTGAGTCCGTCAGATAGACCATCATGAAAGATGTCAGGAAGGCATAGACTACATTACCTGCAATATCACCTGATCCATATCCAATTTTGTTATACCATTTCAAATACTTTTTTTCTTCCATCGAATTTCTTTGCTCCTCATCTTCATCGCACTTAGAATCTCAATATGTCTAACCGTATGATGTCTAATTATATTTTTTTCTCTGTTTTTGTCTGATTGCTCTGTATATCCGGACTTTACATTGCAATCAGACTATCCTTCTTTATTTACGAGTTACATGAAACTTTATTATCCCTTTACATACGGTATCAGCGTAAACTGGAACCGGAATAATACATCATCAAATCGGTACTGATCCAATACAACTGGACCACAACTATTAGAACCAATGCCATTTAATGCGTAGTCAACGCAAAATACTACACTATCTGATTCTGTCAGTTCATAATTATGCGTTTTCTTCTCAAGTTCTTCCTGCGTATAATAAGAAGCATTGAATGAGAAGGCATTTTCCGCAGATACCACAATTCCATATCGGCTGTTGTTAAGCTCTACATATTCACAATCATAATGGCTTCCATTTTCCTGTGGGCGAATATAATCCTCATGCAAATCATCTACATTTGCATGATACAAACCGTGGCTCGCAGCCTGATGTTTGTCACAATAGCTTTCCTGTGGTCCCATTCCAAAGTATCGTGCAGCTGAAAGTTTTTTATCCAGGAACATCCTCACACCAAATCTTGGCAGGTCCGGAAATTCATCATCTTTTGTTACTGCAATATCTGCATCAATCTTTCCAGCAGCTTCTATTTTCCATGTGATCGTCACATCAAGAATCTTCTGTACTGTCTCTGCCACAACGGATGCATGGCTTGTAATTTTCACACCATGCTTTCCCTGCACGACCTCTGTCGTGTAAGCTCTTGTATAAGCTTTATCATAATGGGCTTTCTTCCATTCAGACTTGATGTACATATCATTATCTGTTGGTGCCCTCCAGATATTTAATTCCATCGGGTGGTTCAGATATTCCCGACCTGCAAATTTCATCTCTGTAAAGAGTGCAGTCCGTCGGTCGATTGTATATGCGAATTCACGACCTTTGATATGAATCTGTGTATCATCTTCACTCACCTGTAATTCAGAATCCGTCACTGTTTTTTCAACCCATTTTTCTGCTAACTGGCATTTGGCATCCTTCTGGCTTACTTCGATCTCATCAAATCCAAGGATATGGTCTTCATCCAACAGTGGCAATTCCTTTTTCAGATGGTAAATAAATTTTAAATAACATTTTCCACTCTCTGGCACATTGATTTTAAGGTTTATTTTTCCTTCACTGTGTGGTGCTGCTGAAACTTCTGGGAGTTTACCTTTGCTGATCACAAGACCATCCTGTGTCAGCTCATAACTAATCTTCACATAATCTTTCAAGTCATCAAAATCCATGTAGTTATGAAGCACCAGTTCTCCGCTTTCTTTGTCATAGGAAATAACCCTTGCCGGGCGATAAACATTCTTGTATTCCAAAAGTCCTGTATGTACCGTTCTGTCCGGATATACTAATCCATCCATACAGAAGTTGCCATCATGAATTTCTTCGCCATGGTCGCCCCCATAAGCATATATAGTCTTTCCATTCTCAGCAGTTCCATGAGCAATCGCATGGTCACACCATTCCCAGACAAAGCCGCCGCACATTTTATCATTATCCTGAATCATCTGGAAGTAATCTTCAAAATCTCCAGGTCCGTTTCCCATACTGTGACAGTACTCTACCAAAAGGAAGGGTTTGCTTCCATCTTTATCCAGATATTCCTGAATTTCGGAAAGCGCCGGATACATCCGGCTGTACACATCCAGATTGCTGTAATCATATGTTTCATCATAATTACGGTATCTTGCACTCTCATATTGTGTGATGCGGTCTGGGTCAAAATTCTTTGTCCATTCCAGTGCTTTTTCAAAGTTGCAGCCATAAGCACTCTCATTTCCCATTGACCACATAACAATACAGAAACGGTTTTTGTCACGTTCCACCATAAGTTTTACGCGATCAACGATTGCCTCTTCCCATGCCGGATCATCTGCAATCATCTCATTCCATCGTTTGAACCGATTGTAATCGGTGTCTTCTTTTCTGTAGATCATAAATGGACCATGAGCTTCAATATCTGCTTCATCTATCACCATGAATCCATACTTGTCACACATTTCATAGAAAAATGGTGCGTTCGGATAGTGGCTGGAACGGATCGCATTAAAATTATGCTGCTTCATTAACGTAAGATCGGTCGTGAGCTGTTCCAGACTGATTGTAAATCCAGTAACCGGATCGGAATCATGTCGATTGACACCACGGAATTTAATCTTCTGTCCATTTAGGTAAATGACCTGGTCTTTAATCTCTATCTTTCTTAATGCAATGTGATCTACAATTACTTCATTCTCTGTTTCAAGAATCAGTTTATATAGATATGGATTTTCTGTATTCCAAAGTTCCGGACTTGCAATTTCTAATACAGCTGTTCCTTCTTCAGCAATACTTCCTAGTGCTACAACTGCTCCGTTTCTATCTTCAATCGAAATTTTTACATTTAAGGGAGAGTAGAATTTCATTTCAATTTCTACTTTCGCGAGCATATCCTCAATTCTTGTTTTAATATGATAATCACTGATTGCCTGTTTTGGGCGTTTCAAAATGTACACGTCCCGGAAAATACCACTCATACGGAATTTGTCCTGATCTTCCAAATAGGAACCATCACACCATTTCATTACCAACACTGCCACCGTATTCGTTCCATCCTGAAGTACATCGGTAACATCAAACTCACTGGTCATATGTGAAACCTGGCTGTATCCTATGTAAGAGCCATTGATCCATACATAAAAGCAGCTGTCTACTCCTTCAAAGTTCAAAAAAGCTTTTGATGCTTTCTCATCTCTGCTGTACTCAAAATTATGTACATAAGCTCCACACGGAATATCCTGTGGCACATATGGTGGATCAAACGGAAACGGATACCGGATGTTTGTATACTGGTGTGTATCATATCCTGCCATCTGCCATACACTTGGAACCTGAATCTCATCAAAATTTTCTGTATCATAATTCTTCTCAAAGAAAGAATCCTGAATGTCATAGATGCTGTTAAAATACTGGAATTTCCAAGTTCCATTCAATAACAGCATACGATCTGACTCTTCTCTGTGTTCCACCAAGTTATCCATTCTTCTGGATGCCGGAATATAATAGGCTCTGGCTGGCATTGTGTTTTCGTGCAGTACGCTTAGATTTTCATAATAACGTGGTACGATCATAAATAGCTCTCCTCCAATACATACACTTTTTTGTTCTTTGTTTTCCTAAAGCAAACCTTATACTTTACTTTTTTGTTTACGTTCCTTAGTTATGCTATATATAGCTTATCCTAATCCGCAAAATATGTCTATGAATTGGATTAGACAAAATATGCACTAAATGATACAATGATAAAAAGTGCGAAAAGAGGTGCTGTCCTGTGTATTTGAACACCGGTTATTTGAACCACTCACATATGGATTTCAAAGACAAAAGTCGTCCGCTGATTATAGGTAGCTGTGGTACTTACCGTCTTTCCAGACATCCCAAACTTCCTACCTACCGTCCAAGGGGTCGTCTGGATTATCAGATTATATATATCACTGCTGGTTGTGGGCATTTTCATTTTGATAATGTAAATAACGAAACAATTGTTCCAGCCGGCAACATTGTACTGTACAGACCGAAAGAACTTCAGAAATATGAATATTACGGAGAAGATAAGACAGAAGTATACTGGATTCACTTCACAGGAAGCAATGTGAAAAATATCTTACGTCAATATGGGTTTCCGGATAAAGAACGTGTCTTTCAAGTGGGTACATCTAATGAATATGAACAAATTTTCAAACGTATCATTATCGAGCTCCAACGCTGTCAAGACAATTATGAGGAAATGCTTGTCCTTTTGCTACGTCATCTTCTGATTAGTTTCCACCGGGAACTGACAAGAGAGCACATATTAAAAAATGAATATCTTGATCATGAGATGGATAATGCTGTTACCTTTTTCAGTGAAAACTACAATCAAAATATCAATATTGATGATTATGCTGCCTCACGAGGCATGAGTGTCAGCTGGTTTATCCGAAATTTCAAAAAATATACCGGTTCTACACCAATGCAATTCATTGTGGGAATCCGCATCAACAATGCTCAGATGTTACTTGAAACAACAACTTATTCCATCAATGAGATTTCTAAGATTGTCGGATATGATAACCAGCTTTATTTCAGCCGGCTTTTTCACAAGCTGAAAGGATATTCGCCAAGAGAATACCGAAAGCTGAGAAACAAATTCTGAAATCCACAAAGAGGATACCACCAAATTATCAAAACAATGATTTGTAATATCCTCTTCTCACTTTTGCTATTCTTATTTTACAAACTCAGCCGAATAATAATACATATACTCATTATCTGTATCTATGTATTCTCCTGTAATGTCCTGTATCGGCAACGAACTCACTCCTTGTTCGCCATAGATCAGTGCTGCCAATCCTTGCTCTGTTCCGTACTCTATCGTGCTTTTGTTCTCTATAGAGGTCGCAGATCTTCCATAATATTCTCTGTTTGCAACACCTTCCAAGATTGGCGTTTCTGTCATATATTTTGAATATTCATCTGCTGCAATAAGCTTTGCAGTAAAATTATCAAAATCCGGAGTGATGACAATCAATCCATTTTTTGCAGATTTCACGTCCTCATAGGAAAGTTCCAAAACTCGTTTATGAGAAACTCGTTTTCCAGAATGATATTCTGACAAGTAAACGTATAATGCTTGAAATGTATCTTTTGAATTGTATCGAAACATCATGGTTCCATCAATTCCGGACAACAATTCAGCCGTTTTCATTTCTACACTATCCGGATCTACTGCTTCTATATAATTTTGTGGTTGCCGCAATTTACTACATACCATGATTCCAAGAGTAATAGCAAATACTCCCACAGCAATAAGAAGTACAGCAATAATCTTCTTTAAATAACGCTGTTTATGACTACTATCTTTTGATATCTGTATCAGTGTATCTTCCGATTTTTTTTCTACATTAGTTACCTCAATATCTTCACCTGCCAAAAATTCATTTAGACTGATGCATTGCACACTATTTGCGGCTTTGAAACGGATTATAGATAGAAAACTGCTCTGGATCTGTGATTTTATGCTCAGAATAATGAGCGATATCTACCTTGTAGCTGTCTATGATCTCCGTCAGTTTTGCAATCTGTTGTGGAAAATTCCTTGCAATATCATCTTCTAGGCGGTACTGGTTATTCATGTGGTTTGCTTTTAAAAGCTTTAATTTTGCTACATCCACATCCAATGCCATCTTCTCTTTTACTGCCGGATTTCCGGTTGCAAGTGCCTTGACCTCCGCATAGGAGAGCGCCGCTTCATCCACATCTTCACAGCTTCGCACAGGTGCTTTACTGGTCATAATCTGGGAAATGAACTTCTGTTTATTTTCGATCAGCTGCCACATATAACTGTCGAATGTGGATTCTGTTACATATCGGAAAATATGAACCTTTTTATTATGATTTCCCTGACGGATAATACGTCCTTCCCTCTGCTCCAGATCTGACGGTTTCCAGCCGATATCCAGATGATGCAGGGCAATCAGACGGTCCTGCACATTAGTTCCAGCACCCATTTTTGCTGTTGAGCCAATCAAAAAACGAACCTGACCGGATTTCACTTTTCCAAACAGCTCCGTCTTTTTTGCTTCTGTATTTGCATCATGAATAAACGCAATCTCTTTTTCCGGTACACCTTTCTCTATCAGTTTCTGCTTCAAGTCATCATAAACATTAAAACTACCATCGCCTTTCGGTGTGCTCAAATCACAGAAAATCAACTGTGCTGATTTCTGTGCTGCAGTACCTTTCCAGATTTCATAACTTTTCTCTGCACAGACTGCTATTTTGCTTTCCGGATTATCTGGCAATAGTTCGTTCACCAAACGCTGATCCAGTGCTAACTTCCTTCCGTCATTGGTAATTTTCAGCATATTATCAACGGAAGCATCTACCCCGCCGTTTCTGACAACTTCTGCACGTTCTCCCAGACTTTCTACGATTTCTTTCTGCTGTTCCGTTGGTTTCAGCACCACTGTTTCATATTCCGCTTCCGGCACAGGAAGTTTTAACTGATCGGAAGTCTTGATATCTGCAATCTCCTTGAACATATTCATCAGTTCCGGGATATTATAGAATCTGGCGAATCTTGATTTTGCTCGATATCCTGTTCCTTCGGGATTGAGTTTGTCAAGATGATTTCTGTAACTTTTCTAAATTAAACGATTTGTCCGTAAAGAAGCCGCCCAAAACGGAATAACTCACCGCAACGAGCAAGAAAGCCCCCAGAGCTGCAACTCTGAGGGCTTTCACTTTGCCACTTGGAATCTCACCACATTCCTTAGCTGTTATTATCATATGCTATTACCGGCAAAAAGTCAACTCAAACCGTCACGGAGCTCTCCATATTTTCTGGCGTTTGTCCTAAAAACGTCACAAAATCATATCTCTGAATCAACCCACATATCCAGAAATGGCTTAAAATCAACACTTTCCAGACTTCACGATATAAATATATTGCTTTTCGCCACAAAAAGCGGTGGATATTTTTTTATCTGATTATTTGTTTTTCAGCTCTTCCACTGCTTTTTTGATTCTTGCGCATGCTTCCTGAAGCTCCTCATAGCTGCATGCATAAGAGATTCTTAAGTATCCTTCTCCCTCGGAACCGAATGCAGATCCAGGTACCAGTGCGATTTTTGCATTCTCAAGAAGGTACTCTGCAACTTCCATAGAAGTCATTCCAAGGCTCTTGATATTTACGAAGATGTAGAAAGCACCATGTGGATTGTTGCAGCTGATTCCATCGATCTCGTTCAGAGCTTTTACCACATAATCTTTTCTTCTCTGATACTCTTGTCTCATTGCCTCAACATCATCTGCACAATCAGTTAAAGCTGTGATCGCCGCTTCCTGTACAAAGGAAGACGCGCAGGTAACTGTATACTGATGAACACGTACGCAGGCCTGGATGATTCCAACTGGTGCACACAGATATCCAAGTCTCCATCCTGTCATGGAGTAAGCTTTTGAGAATCCTCCTAATGTGATGGTACGCTCTTTCATTCCCGGAAGAGATGCAATGCTTACATGCTCTGTTCCATCGTATACAAGCTGGCTGTAGATCTCATCTGCGATCACAAGAAGATCATGTCTGATAGCGATCTCGCTTAATTTCTCAAGTGTCTCTCTGGAAAAAACACCACCTGTCGGGTTGCTTGGGTTTACAACAACGATCATCTTAGTCTTGTCTGTGATCCTGGACTCCATCTCCTCAAAGTCGATCTGATAATCGTTCTCTTCCTTCAGGCTGTATGTTACAGGTACTGCTCCAAGCGCTGACGGAACATGGATGTAGTTCAGCCATACCGGGTTAGGAACAAGGATTTCATCGCCAGGATCCAGGAAAGCGTCCATGGATGCGAAAGTTGCCTCACCAACACCTACTGTTACAAGAACTTCAGATGCTTCATAATCTGTACCATGGTTCTCGTTCTCCCATTTTGCAATAGCTTCTCTCAGTTTCGGGATACCGTAATTGGATGTGTAAAATACATGTCCTGCTGCAAGGCTCCCGTTTGCTGCCTTTTTAATCTTCTCCGGTGTATCAAAATCCGGACGGCCGATCTCTAGGTGAATGATCTTCTCTCCTGCCTGCTGCATTTTGTTTGCTTTTTCCATTACTGCACGGATACCGGAAAACGGAAGGCATTCCATTCTTTTCGCTGTCTTGTACTCCATATTCATTTCCTCCTGAACCCTTTTATTTTTCTGCGGATGTCCCGCTTTTTTACTCTGGAAATTCCGGACTGTATCTGTGCAGATAGGCAAATCGCCTGCACAGCTGCGCATTCATGTCCATTTAGTATTTAAGCGTATAGCTGATGTTTCAACTATACGCTTAAATGGTATCATCGTAGTAATATTAAGTCAATTTAATAATTTGTATGTATAATATTAATACTTTTTATATTCACTTACGCGTTATATTTGTTTACGTTAAGCTCATTCTCTTTCTTGTTAACGATAACGTTGACTGTTGCATCACCGATTACGTTAAGCGGAAGAAGTGCCATCTCAACCGGACGGTTGATTGCTACAACAAGTGCATATGCGATCATGCAGAGGTCAGATGTCCAGCCCATACCGGAAAGGATGGTTACGATCAGAGTTGTGCCTGCGATCGGGATAGCCGGGCAGCCCATTGCTGCACAGATGGAAAGAAATGCAACTGTGATCAGGTTTGCAGGTGTGATGTCAATTCCGGATGCTGTTGCGATAAATGTTACTGCGAACATATGCATTACAGTTGTACCGTTCATGTTGATGGTCATACCTGTAGGAAGAACGAAGCTTGTGATCTCCTGAGAGCATCCAAGCTCATCAAGACAGGTTCTGGTGTTCAGCGGAAGGCATGCTGCGGAAGAGTTTGTGGAGAATCCGAATACACCAACCTTTGCGATCTTTTTAAGGAATTTCATCGGGCTTAAGCCTGTTGTAAGGCCGATACCGATCGGGTAAATCGTAACTACAAGTACAAACAGTGTCAGCATCGCACCTACAATGTAAGCTGCTGCAGGTGCCAGATACTCAGCTCCGTAGATAGCGAATGTACGGGAGATCAGACAGAAGATTGCTACAGGACCAACCTTGTTGATCAGGAATGTAAGATAAAGGTTGATGATGTCGCTTAAGTTCTCAAGAACTTTTTTCAGCGGATCCATCTTGTCGCCAAGTGCATTCATACAAAGGCCAAGAACGATAGCTACTACTACAACTGCAAGGATGCTGTTGTTGCTGCTGAATGCGGTTCCGATGTTAGAAGGAACTGCTGTTACGATTGTTGCAAGCGGGTTAAACTGATCCAGTGTTGCAGCCTCTGTAACTGCCTCTGCCGGAAGCTTAACATTGAAGAAGCCTGCAGATTTCATTGCAAATGCAACGATACCTGCGATGCATGCGCCTACTACATAGAAACAGAAGAATCCAATCAATGTACGTCCTGCGATTCTTCCCAGCTTGGAAGAGCTGGAGATACTGCACATTGCAAGGCTCAATGATACAAGTACCAGCGGTACGATCGCCATCTGTAATCCTCTCATGAACAGCTGTCCGATAATATAGAAGAGACCGATGGAATGAAATCCCTGATCTGCTGTAATATCCTGGAACAGAAGTGCATTGATCACGTTCCATGTTCCCTCAGACATCTGCTGCTTCAGAAGCATAAATCCAAGTCCTACGACCAGACCGCCGACCAGAGCGATCATCATGTTTCTTACTATGTTGTTCTGTTTTTTCTCTTTTGCCATAGTTTCCACCCTTTCCTTTCTTATCCTAAAAAAGTACAAATTTTCATATAAAAAGAGCCGGACAAATCATCGCAGTAATCCCTTGTTTTAAATCTCCTTTGATTTATCCGGCATTCTATCTCTCATATGAATGTACTTTATTTAGTTTTTATAAGTGTTTGATCTCAATACCCTCTTCTGTGAATTTCTCACGGATCTTCTGTACAAAAGCAAGTGCTTTCGGTCCGTCTCCGTGTACACAGAGTGTGTCACCTTTGATGTCAAGCTCTTTTCCGTTGATGGATGTGACTTTACCTTCTTTGATCATCTTCACGCATCTTTCGATGGCAACGTTCTCATCTGTGATCATGGACCCCTCCATCTTTCTCGGTACAAGAGAAAGATCATCCATGTATGCACGGTCTGCAAAAATC
The DNA here is from genome assembly GCF_040096615.1 of Blautia aquisgranensis. NCBI lineage: Bacteria > Bacillati > Bacillota > Clostridia > Lachnospirales > Lachnospiraceae > Blautia > Blautia aquisgranensis. The sequence goes on along the minus strand of NZ_JBBMEJ010000012.1, from coordinate 91,952 downwards.
TCAGATGCTGTACGAAGTCCCTTGCTCTCAGCGATATCACCAAGAACTGCTCCTGCACAGTAGTAAACGATCAGATCTTTGTCATACTCACAGATTGCCTCGCAGATCGCTGTGGAAATGTCCTCGTCATACTGGCAGGCATTTCCCATTGCTCCATGAGGAGCGACATGCTGAAGCTTCATTCCGTAGCTCTTAGTGAAAGCAGCCAGAGCTCCTATCTGATATCTGACGTAATTCTTAACTTCATCATGAGAGAGAACCATCTTTCTACGTCCAAAGCCAAGAAGATCAGGATATCCAGGATGGGCTCCAACCATAACGCCACGTTCCTTTGCCATGCGGACTACCTTATCCATTACCATCGGATCGCCTGCATGCCAGCCACATGCTACGTTTGCTGTTGTGACATATTTAATGATTTCTTCGTCTCCGCCCAGCTTATATGCGCCAAAGCTCTCACCCATGTCACTGTTTAAGTCGATACTGTACATGTTGCTTACCTTCCTTTCTTTCTTTACTTATTTAAAGTATAACATGTTATACATGAATTATAAAATAGATTATTTTTTCAGAAAATATTAAGTTTTTCTATATTTCTTTTGCAATAGATTTTACATTTCTCTGATTCTTTTTTGAAAAACGCTTGACAGGGTGATATATATATGATTAAATAGTCATATGAACATTCAATCATATATTCATATAAATTTTCAAGGAGATTTCATATGGAAGAAAAGTTAAAAAACAATTCCATGGAGTCAGTTGATTCCTGTGGCTGCGGCCACGACCATCATGACGGGCACAGTCACGATGAGCATGATGATCACAAGCATGAGCATCATCATGGACATAACGAGGAGCACTGTGGTTGTGGGTGTGAGGATCATGAACACAACCATGAACATCATCACCATGATGATGACCACCATTGTGGTTGCGGGTGCGAAGATCATGAACAAGAACACAATCACGATCATCAGCACCACGACGATAATCATTGCGGTTGTGGCTGTGAAGATCATGAACACGAACATGAGCATCACCACCACGACGGCGACGACCATTGTGACTGTGGGTGTGAAGATCACGACCATGAACACAACCATAAACATCATCACCATGACGATGATCACTGTGATTGTGGCTGCGAGGATCACAACCATGAACATGAGCATCACCACCACGATGACCACTGCGATTGCGGTTGCGGTTGCGAGGATCACAACCATGAACATCATCACCACCACGATCACAGTTCTCACACCGCCAAACGCGTATACATCCTGGAGAACCTTGGCTGTGCACACTGCGCTTCCAAGATGGAGGAACAGATCCAGCATCTTGACGGCGTGGAAAATGCAACCATCACATTTGCTACAAAGCAGCTTCGCTTAAACGCAAAGGATCCGGATGCCCTGCTGCCACAGATCCGCAAGATCTGCACCTCCATTGAATCCGAGGTCAAAGTTGTCCCGAGAGATCCGAAACCCACAGCTTCCGCCGGAGCAAAAACCAAAACCTATATCCTGGAAAATCTCGGCTGTGCCAACTGTGCCTCCAAGATGGAAAAACAGATTGCCAACCTTGACGGCATTTCCGATGCAACGATCACTTTTGCCACAAAACAGCTTCGCGTAACTGCAAAAAATCCTGACCGTTATCTTTCCGATATCCGCAGAATCTGTACCTCTATCGAATCTGAGGTCATTGTAAAAGAAAAAGATCCGAAACCAAAGGCACAGGCCACACATTCCGAAGAGCAGAAACAGTCTTCCAAAAAAGCCTTTTCCAAAGAGAAGATTGATACCATCTGTATCATCCTCGGCGCGATCCTTTTCGTTGCCGGTGAGATCATGGAACACAAAGGCTTTGGTACCAGTGCTACTCTTCCTATTTTTGTGGTCGCATACCTGGCACTTGGCGGTGTGATCGTTGTAAAAGCAGCCAAAAACATCTCCCACGGACAGATTTTCGATGAAAACTTCCTGATGAGTGTTGCAACACTTGCCGCTTTTGCCATCAATGATTCTGCAGAAGCCGTAGGCGTTATGCTCTTCTACCGTATCGGTGAGCTTTTTGAGGAAAAAGCCGTTGAGCGAAGCCGCGGACAGATCATGGATGCCGTTGACCTCCGACCTGAAGTTGTAAATCTTGTCACAGGCGATGATATCCAGGTTATCCCTTCCGAGGAAGCCCAGATCGGCGATATTCTTCTCGTCCGCCCGGGAGACCGTATTCCTCTGGATGGCGTGATTATCGAAGGTAACAGCCGTATCGATACATCCCCGATCACCGGAGAGCCTGTACCAGTTGCCGTAAACGAAGGCGCCGAGATCACTTCCGGCTGCGTCAATACCTCCGGACAGCTTAAGATCCGCGTGGAAAAACCTCTGGAAGAATCCATGGTTACACGAATTCTTGACTCCGTAGAAAATGCCGCTGCAAGCAAACCGAAGATTGACCGTTTCATCACACGTTTTGCAAAAGTATATACTCCTTGTGTTGTAGGAATCGCCATTGCAACCGCACTGATTCCTTCCCTGGTAACAGGAAACTGGCATTACTGGATCTACACAGCTATCACGTTCCTGGTAATGAGCTGCCCATGTGCACTTGTACTTAGTATTCCGCTTGCTTTCTTCTCCGGAATCGGAGCAGGCTCCAAAAAAGGAATCCTCTTTAAAGGTGGTCTTTCTATCGAAGGCTTAAGTCATCTCGGTGCTGTTGTCATGGATAAGACCGGTACGATCACAGAAGGTAATTTCCAGCTCCAGAAAGTTGTTACCACCGGAGAATATAACGAAACTCAGCTTCTTGCCATGTGCGCAGGCTGCGAACAGAACTCCACTCACCCAATTGCAAACAGTATCGTAGCTGCCGCAAAAGAGCGGGGAATAAGCCTCGAGAAACCTCTTTCCCTTGAAGAGATCTCCGGCTACGGAATCTCTGCCCAGATGCCGGAAGGCAAAGTCCTCTGCGGAAACCGCAAACTGATGGATAAATTCGGTGTTACCATCGGAGAACTTCACGAAGCAGCTTACGGATCTGAAGTATTCATGGCTGTAAACGGAAAATTCGCCGGATATATGTTAATTTCCGATACCATCAAACCAGATGCAAAAAATGCCATCGCTTCTCTCAAGAAACTTGGTCTTCACACAGTTATGCTTACCGGCGACTCTGAGGACAGTGCTCAGGCTGTTGGAAAAGAAGCCGGAATTGACGAGATCTATGCAAAACTTCTTCCTGAAGATAAGCTGAACGCATTAAAGAAGATCCGTCAGGAACATGGAACTGTAATGTTTGTCGGTGACGGAATAAACGATGCTCCTGTACTTGCAGGTGCTGATGTGGGTGCTGCTATGGGAAGCGGTGCTGATGCCGCTATCGAAGCTGCTGACGCCGTATTTATGAATTCCAACGTAGATGCGATCCCGCAGTCCGTTTCCATTGCAAAGAACACCAACCGCATTGCATGGCAGAACGTAGTATTTGCTCTTGTGATCAAGATTGCAGTTATGATCCTTGGTCTTGCAGGACACGCAAACATGTGGATGGCTGTATTTGCGGACACCGGCGTTGCCATGATCTGCGTGCTGAATTCCATTCGTATCCTGTATAAAAAATAATCACAGGAAATTAATTTGACCGGTACGGTTTTTTCAGCTACAATAGAAGTTAATATTTTGGAGGATGCGCAAATGAAGAAACCACATATAGATTACCCGATCAACGATGATACACTCTACAGACTTGCAGACCTTTTCAAGGTTTTCGGCGACCCTACCAGGATCCGTATCCTGTATATACTTTCTGTAGAAGAGCTCTGTGTCCAGGATATCGCTGACAGGCTTTCCATGACACAGAGTGCGATCTCCCATCAGCTCCGTGTGCTGAAACAGATGTCACTGGTCAAGTTCCGCAGAGACGGAAAAACGATTTTCTACTCCCTGGCAGACAGCCATGTGGCAACCATCATGAATCAGGGACTTGAACATGTAACAGAAGAATAACTGAAAAAGCCGGTCTGAAGATTCCCCGGGGAAGGGAGTTTCAGACCGGCTTTTTTATATCTGCCAAATTCCATTACGGACATATCCGGCAGATTTTTATCATTTACTTTCACTCATTCACACTGTTGATAGCATCTACTGTCTTTTTGTACTCGTCAGTTATCTTTTCAAACAGTTCCGGCAACTTGGACTCATCCGGATTTCCGCCTCTCAGCTCCTCTGTAATGTCTCTGGAAACCTTGAATAACTGGGTAAACCCAAGGTTTGCACATACGCCTTTTAAGGTATGGGCTGCACGGAATGCCTCTTCATAATCCTTTTTTTCCAGTGTTTCTGTAAGCATCTGATAACTTGGATCATCTACAAATTTACGGGCAAATTTCTCAACCAACATCTTGTTTCCTGCGAATCGTCCAAGAACCTCCTCATAATTACTTCCAATAGAATTGTAGCATTCTTCAATCGTCATCGTATTTTCTCCTTTCTGGCATCCTCTCTGCGTTTTCTCCGCAGGAAAGCCCGCCAGTACATTATTTGTATTTATTTCTTGCTCCATGATGGAGTATCATCACGCCAAATGCAGGCATTCTTATCTGAAGAATTCCCGCGTCCGCTATATATTCTTGTGCATCCTCTGTATAACCATCTTTCGAGGAAAGCATAATTCTCTGAAAAGCAGTTTCTTCCTTCCGGCTTATGCCTGTTTTCCAGGCTGTCACCCTCACATCTCTCTCATATTCCTGGTTGTTGATGATCACAATGATCTGTTCATCGTCCGAAAACCGGCCATAGCTTAAGCCCTGATAATCATTCCACAGAAACTCCAGCGAGCCTCTGGCAAGAAGCGGATATGCCTTGTGTATGCAGATCATTCTCTTGTGAAAATCCAGCATCGCCTGATCTTCTTTTCCCCAGGGATAGGTTCTTCTGTTATCCGGATCCGTAAAACCGCACACACCGGCTTCATCCCCATAATATACAGTCGGGGCCCCCGGCCATGTCATCTGGATCGCAACAGCCTCTCTCATGATCGCAGGATTAATATTGGCAGATGCAGCCTCCGCTCCTGCATAGGAAATTCGTCCAACTCTGTGATTGGTTCTGGTAAGAAACCGGGAGTGGTCGTGGTTGGAAAGCTCATTCATAGCCCCATAAAGTGCGCCCATATGAAGAGAACGCATATGGTGCTTCATTGCCGAAATAAAGGCATCACTGTTTCCGTAGAGATCACTTCTGTACTCATCACTGTGCTTCTCCATTCCTGTGAGAAACCAGGTCACAGGCTCCATAAAAGCATCATAGTTCATCACAGTATCCCACTCGTCGCCAAGAAGCCAGCTCTCCGGATTCCCGTAATGCTCGGCCAGGATTACTGCCTCCGGATTCGCCTCCTTCACAACTTTGCGGAATTTTTTCCAGAAGTTATGATTAAACTCATTGCTGTGTCCAAGATCTGCCGCCACATCCAGTCTCCAGCCATCTACATTATAAGGCGGAGAGACCCATTTCTTTCCTACGTTAAGGATCGTCTGGCAAAGCTCCTCGGAGCCTTCGTAGTTCAGCTTCGGAAGCGTATCATGCGTCCACCATCCTTCATAAGAGGGATTGCACGGCCACCGGTTTTCATCCTGGAAGCAAAAAAATGAACGGTAGGGGCTGTCCGCAGAAACGTAAGCGCCCTTCTCGTATCCCTCCTGGTTCTCATAGATACGCTCTCTGTCCATCCATTTATTAAAGGAACCACAGTGGTTAAATACACCATCCAGGATCACCTTCATGCCTCTTCTGTGGATCTCCTCCACAAGCTCCCGGAACAGAGCGTTACTGGCCTCCAGATTCTTCTTATCTGTCACACGGCGGATATACTTGGCCGCATGTGTATTATCCCTGTCTCCGGGACTTAAAAGCCCGTCACAGTCCTCCACGATCCTGCCAATATGCGGATCAATATGATCATAATCCTGACAGTCGTATTTATGATTACTTGGTGATACAAAAACCGGATTCAGATAGATCACGTCCACTCCCAGCTGCTGCAGGTAATCCAGCTTATCCATCACACCCTTAAGGTCTCCACCGTAAAACTCTCTCACGCCCATGACTGCCGGAATCTTCCCCCAGTCATCCACCTTCACGGAAATATCGCCAATGTAGGAATATTCTCCTGTCTCCACATCATTGGACGGATCTCCGTTATAAAAACGATCTACATAGATCTGGTACATGACAGCACCTTTCAGCCACTCCGGTACATGATAGTCCGGATAGATCTCAAACTCCGTTCGCTCCTCATGCCAGGTGCTGACGCCATTGGTATCATAATAACAGGTAACAAGGCCTGAATGAATCTCAAAATAATATCGCAGGATATCTTTCCCCATTATAACCTGTGCAGTATAGTAATCAAAGCTTCCTGATGTCTTCTCCCGTTTCATTTCCAGATATTCTCCGTCATGTACAAGGCAGACACTATCCACATTGTTGCGCTGCGTCCGGAAACGGATCGTAACTGTATCACCGGTCTTAGGCTCTGTCGGTGTCCGGTAATATTCGGTTCCGTCGCTGAACATTGCGTCTTTATTTAATACAGGACTCATATTGAGTATATACTGCATTTTTTTTGCGGTCTCCATGCTTTCATGTAACATTCTATTTCCCTCGCTCTGTTTTTAGCACTCATATTAAGTATATTATCGTAATTTTTTCCATCCTGCAAGTATTCCCTGCCAGTTATCTCAGTTTATTTTTACGCAGTAAAAAAGGCAGCTGGTTAGGCTGCCTTTTTTGGAGAAGGTATTTCTTCTTATGGGGTGTAGCAAAAACTATATAATGTATTGGGGGGTTTTTACGGTATATATAGTACCATGCGTCCACCCAAAAGTGTGCACAAAGTTCACAAAAATTGATATTGTTTTTTGTGCACTTTATTCGTTTGTTTCTGCAACCTCTGTTTTTTCTGCTGTAAAAAGTGCTTCAAACTCTTCGCGATGTACTTTTTCCTTCTCAAGAAGAAGAGCTGCACAGCCGTGAAGAACGTCCATATGTTCCCTTATAATGCTGGTAGCTTTTTCGTGGCACTCGTTGATGATCCTTGAGATCTCAGCATCGATCTCCCTGGCTACTTCTTCGCTGTAGCCTCTTGTATGTGCCAGGTCACGGCCGATAAATACCTCATCGTCGTCATTTCCGTAGGCGATCAGACCGATCTTATCGGACATACCGTACTTCATTACCATGGAACGGGCTGTCTCTGTGGCGCGCTTGATATCATTGGAAGCACCTGTTGTAATGTCTCCGAAGATGATCTCCTCTGCCACACGACCGCCAAGAAGTGTGGTGATATCCTCCAGCATCTTATTTCGTGTGTTAAACATCTCATCGTTATCCGGCAGCGGCATGGTATAACCTGCTGCTCCCATACCTGTCGGAATAATAGAAATGGTATAAACCGGATCCATATATGGAAGAACATGGAAAAGAATCGCATGTCCTGCCTCATGGTAAGCGGTGATCTTCTTCTCTTTGTCGGAGATCACCTTGCTCTTCTTCTCTGCTCCGATTCCTACCTTGATAAATGCTGCCTTGATATCCTTCTGCATGATATACGGGCGACCCTCTCTTGCTGCGTCAATGGCAGCCTCATTGAGAAGGTTTTCCAGATCTGCACCTGTAAATCCGGCTGTTGTCTGAGCGATCTGTTTAAGATCCACATCATCTCCCAGCGGCTTATCCTTGGCATGGACCATAAGGATCTCTTCTCTTCCCTTGACATCCGGGCGCCCTACACCAACCTTACGGTCAAATCTTCCCGGACGAAGAATCGCCGGATCCAGAATATCCACACGGTTGGTAGCTGCCATTACGATGATTCCTTCATTAACGCCGAAACCATCCATCTCAACCAGAAGCTGGTTCAACGTCTGTTCTCTCTCATCGTGGCCGCCGCCCATACCGGTACCTCTCTGGCGGGCAACTGCATCGATCTCATCAATAAAAATGATACACGGTGCATGGCGCTTACCTTCTTCAAAAAGGTCACGCACACGGGATGCACCTACACCTACAAACATCTCCACAAAATCCGATCCGGAAATGGAGAAAAACGGTACACCAGCTTCTCCTGCAACTGCTTTTGCAAGAAGTGTCTTACCGGTTCCAGGAGGGCCTACAAGAATAACTCCTTTCGGGATACGGGCACCGACCTTGGTGTACTTCTGAGGAGATTTCAGAAAGTCAACAACCTCCTCAAGATCCTCTTTTTCCTCCTGGAGACCTGCAACATCTTTAAATGTTACTTTCTTGTCATCCGGGGAGGACATTCTGGCTCTGCTCTTGCCGAAGTTCATCATCTTCGCATTGCTTCCGCCGCCTCCGGACATCTGACGGTTCATCATCATGAAGAAAAAGATAAAAATCGCACCTGTCAGTACGATTGGAAGCACTGTTCCGATCATAGAGCTGTCTCTTGGCACATTGCGGATCGTCGGATCGATATCATACTTCTCAAGAAGCTCCTCTGCCTCTTTTACGTCGGTTACGTAGACGGTTCTCTGACCATCTGAAACAATGTCTGCTGTTACATAACCGGTGGGCACTTCTCTGTTCTGATGGATCACAGCATCCGTTACCTTGTCTTCTTCCAGGGCCTTCTCCAGCTGTCCCATTGTGTAGCTTCCCTGGGTAGATACCTGGTCATTAAGATACAGATATCCTGCAATCAGCGCCACAATAAGCAGCAGGTACAGGCCTATCTTACCTGAATGCTTGCTCACTTGGTTAATTCTCCTTTCAGTCCTGAAGCTCCACTACTCCGATGTAAGGAAGGTTTCTGTATTTCTGGGCATAATCCAGACCATATCCTACCACGAACTCATCCGGAATATTGAAGCAGCAGTAATCTACCTCTACATCTGTCACACGTCTCTCCGGTTTGTCAAGAAGTGTACAGAGCTTGATGCTGGCCGGATGTCTGCCATTCAGGATACGAAGAAGATAGCTTAAGGTTCTTCCGGAATCAATGATATCCTCCACGATCAGAACATCCTTACCTTCCAGCGGCTGATCAAGATCCTTGACGATCTTTACGATGCCACTTGATTTCGTATCATCTCCATAGCTGGATACAGACATGAAATCCAGAGTTACCGGACGTGTGATCCTCTTGGCAAGCTCACACATAAAGAAAACGCCACCCTTAAGAACGCAGATCATATGCACATCTTTGCCTTCATAATCCTTGTTGATCATGTCTGCAACTTCCTGAATACGGGCATCTACCTTCTCTTCGCTGAGTAAAACTCTGATTTTTTCGCTCATGTTAAAACTCCTCCTTGGTAATGTAATTCCAACACTCTCCCTGTAGTGGAAGCGATTTTATACTGTTCGTTCATCCGTCCTCCCGGGATCCAGAGGATCTCTTCGCCGACCGCGATAACAGGAATCTGATCTCTTAACTCTGCCGGGATCTTCTCGTCAATAAAGATCCTGTTCAGCTTCTTCCTGCCGCCTTCACGGTTCACAACAAGAAAATCTCCCTGTCTTCTGGTGCGAACGCATGGACCAGTTTTTATTTTATCATAATCGAACCATTTCGTACACTTTTTTTCTTCAATCTTCTGGTTCTTATAGGGAAAAATTTTTGCTTCAAAAATACCGAACGGGCATTCCAGAGTTCCCGGAACCGGAATCTCCCACAAAAGTTCCGCCAGAGTTTCCGGTGCAGTCTCATCGATTCTTCTGACGCTTTCGTTATCTGTCCGTTCCAGGCGGACACCTTCATAAACGCGGACAGCTCTTAGTTCCCTGGGTAGCTGTATATAACGTCCGGTAGTTTTTTCACGAAGAGAAAGCACCTGTTCCACATGAAGGGCGGTAAAATCCTTTCTTTTCCCTGCCAGACGCCCAAAGGCTTCCAGCACCGCATATTCCTGAATGATATGCGCTTCCCTGAAAAAACTCTCCACCAGAAGATATCCTTTTTTCTGTGTACAGTGCTCCAGAAGCTCGCAGCCTTTTTTACAGAGATATTCCTCTGCCTCTGCAAGAACCCTGGCTGTCTCCGCCATATGCTCCACAGCACCGGAGTTGATCTCTTTTTCCATGACAGGCAGAACATGATGACGAATCCGGTTCCTGGTATATTCATCCGAAAGATTGGTGCTGTCCGTAATGTATGAAATTTCCCTTTCTTTCAGATAATTGACAATTTCCCGTCTTTCTAAACATAAAACCGGACGGATGATTTTTCCACTGCATGGGCGGATTCCCGCAAGTCCCCGGATGCCGGTTCCACGCGCCAGATGATGCAGCATGGTTTCTGCCAGATCGTTGCGGTTATGGGCCAGTGCCACAAGAAACTGAGGTTCCCCGTCAGAGCTTTGCTCCGGAAATCCCAGCCGTTCTCTTTCCCTGAAAAAAGCTTCTTTCCGAACAAGCCTTCCTGTTTCTTCCTCGCCAAGCTTCCACTTCTTCGAGAGCTCAGGAACCGGATAATGATAACTCCGAAAAGGAATCTCCCATTCCCTGCAAATATCCCGGACAAGTTTTTCATCCCTGTCGGCCTCTTCTCCGCGGATTCCATGATGAACATGGACTGCCTCCAGTAAAAAGCCAAATTCCGTCTGAAGCTGTTTCAGGATATGCAGCATGGCAATGGAGTCCGCACCGCCGGATACCCCTGCTGCGACCAGATCTCCTGTCTTCAACATATGATTTTCCCTGATATATTTTTTTACACGTTCAAGCATTTTTTCTCCTGTACAAAACTCTTATTTTTTCCACAAGCCTGCTACCACAACTGTCATATCATCACGTGCCCGGTAATCGCTGTATCCAAGAACCCTCTCCAGAATTCCTCTTCCGATCTCTTTCGGCTCTTTTTCCCGGATGTCCATGATGATCTCCTTCATGGTTTCCTCCTCCCGTTCGGCAGGAAGCGCATCCAGAACCCCGTCTGTCATCATGATCAGATAATCTCCATGATAAAGCTTTCTGGAGGCCGTGTCAAAATCCAGCTGCTGCACCAGCCCGGCTGCCAGGCTCTCTGAAGCAATGGATTCTACCCAGTGATCCCGTTTGATAAAAGTAGCAGATGCACCTGCCTTCAGAAAATTGCAGATTCCTGTGTAAAGATCCACCGCACAGATATCCACCGTGGAAAATATTCCTTCCCTGCCTTTCAGGATCAGCGCGGAATTCACCATTCTTGCTGCTGTTTCCTGTGAAAGCCCGGATTCCATAAACTGTTCCAGAAGCTCTACCACGATTTCACTTTCCTTAAAAGCCTCCATGCCGGAGCCCATTCCATCAGAAAGGCAGAGGAAAAACCTGCCATCCTCTTCCTGGCGGCAGATATAATTATCCCCGGAAACCTTTTCCTGTTCCCTTGTAAGCCTGGCCACTCCATAGAGCATCTGATAGCTTACATCCTCCACAAAATGTACGGTATGAAAATCCCCGTTGACTGTACTCCTGCTGCCCTGCTCCGGAGTCATGTGACAGCCACAGATTCTGGATAAGATCTGTGAGATTTCAACCATGGAAACGCACTGGCCGCTGCGGGCCCGTAAGTTCAGAAAAACCTGTCGTCTTCCCTCGATCCTGTCCATCACCCAGACATGCTTTATGACAATGTGTTTCTTCCTGAAAGCTTTTCTTAAATCTTCCCGAAACCGGGGATCTGCTGGCATGATATCATACAGTTCCTCTGCCATATGATCCATGATCCTGGATATCTCCGTAAGCTGCTGTGCAACAGCCAGACGATTCTCGATCATGCGGTTGTCCCAGACAAGATTCTGGCGTTCTTCCCGGAATTCCTCTCCCAGCACCTGAAAATACTGTGCCGAACGTCCACAGGCACCCATCCATTCGCTTCGTACCTGACGAACAGCCTCCTCATCGCCCTCCTCCATGGTCCGGATCATATTTTCACTTAAGCGAAGGGTCTCTCCTGCACGTTCTCCCCAGCAGATTTCTCTCTGATAACACCTGGAACACACTGCGGAACTGGTATCGGAAACAATACGGTTCAGCTGGCCGCTGCTTAAGAATTCTTTCCGGTAGGGCATCCCGTAAAAAGTATCTGCAAGCTTACGAAATGACTCTGCATACCGTTCCACCTTTTCCTTCTGGGGATGGCTCTCACCGGGCGGTATCAGTTCTTCTTTCTCCTGTGTTCTTCCCGAAAAGACAGTTTTTGCCATGTCCCGAAGCATCAGCAGTATGCTGACTACGAGCATGGCAATTATCCATTCCTGCATATTCTCCCCTCCCCTTATAATCTTCACTGACTGACTATTATAAAGGAGGTGTTCTGAAATATCTGTCAAAGCTGCACGAAAGCCTGAAAAAAATTTTTCGCCGGAAATATCTTTTTTCGGCTATTTTTCTTCCTGAAATACAATCTCGTTATCTTTTACGAGACCAAGCTTCTCACGTGCCGCTTCCTCCACATATTCATCTGTTTTCATATATTCTTTCTGAGCATCGATATCCTTGGTGCGTTCCTTCTCATTCTCTATGGATGTCTCAAGCGCAGCAGCCTTGGAATCATAATAATCCAGACGCCTCTCAAGTGCCTTACTCTGTACCATAAGACCACCCAAAAGGATCAACGCGATGGTTGTGATTCCGATCATGCCAAGATAGTTGTATCCGATTTTTTTCTTTCCTTTTCCCTTCCCTGGTTTCTTCAATCTGTCCGCTCCTTTTTTACTGCTTCAAACTGTTTCTTTTTTACGAGCTTATACATCCAGATTTTACATCTTATTCCAAAAAATATCAACCAGTTTGCCGGCTTTTTTGTCTAACGCAGCAGCCTTTTTAAAAAGGGTTCTTCTTTTCTGTCTTTTTTTCTGCCCAGATAGTTCAGGCTGTCGATCCTGCCCTCAAAACTCATCTCTCCGTTTTTCAGGTCAAGTTGCTTCATATGAAGCTCTCCGCCCTTTATCGACAGCTTTCCTTCTTCTGTATACAGCAATATTTCTTTTTCATCAAAGGAGATTACCTCACGGATCCCTGTAACAGTTCCGCCCTTCTGCCTTTCCAGTATCAGCCTGTGAAGTACTGTGGACCTCTTCTCTTCCAATCGCTGTTTCCCCAAGCATGATTTCTCTGTTATTTTATGAAAAAGTATTCCGGAATAGACCTCTGCGTTATTCTGTCAAAGCTCTCTTCTGACAGACATAGCTTTTGTCAGATGTAGCGGAACATACTCTCCACTTCGTCTTTTTTTACAGTGTCTTTAACTTCCAGAACCTCCACCTTAACATTCCGGCTTCCGAACTGGATCTCCACGGTGTCCCCGGTCTTCACCTGTACAGATGCTTTGGCCGGCTTGTCATTTACCAGAACTCTTCCCGCATCACAGGCCTCATTTGCCACTGTGCGGCGTTTGATCAGTCTGGATACTTTCAGATATTTATCAAGACGCATATTTTTTCCTCCTAAAAAAAGCAGGAGAAACCAGTTTTTAAGGTTTCTCCTGCTGTTATCACTCTGAACCAACAGATTATTTACCGTTAACAACGTCCTTTAAAGCTTTTCCAGCTTTGAACTTCGGAGACTTGGAAGCCTCAATTGTCATGGTCTCACCAGTCTGAGGATTTCTTCCCTCTCTTGCAGCTCTTGTGCTGACTTCGAATGTACCAAATCCAACAAGCTGAACCTTCTCGCCTTTTTTCAGTTCATCAGTTACAACATCGATAAAAGATTTCAGAACAGCTTCTACATCTTTCTTGGAAAGATTGGTATCTTTCGCCATTGCTGCTACTAACTCTGTTTTATTCATGGTGTTTCCTCCTATAATTGATGTTCTCTTATTTTTTGGCTTTGCTTTATATATATAACCCTTTTGGCTTATAATGTCAAGGTTTTTCACATATTACGGGCATTTTCTGCCCATTTTTTCCCGCTTCTTCAGTTCTTCCCAGGAAAGGCTGCAGGCTTCTTTGTCTTCTGGAAAAAATATCCGCGGATGGCGAAATCTCATCTTGTCTGCAACGCCACTGATCACATCATCGATCGTGAACTGCCCCTCTTCACGGGCGATCTCACTCTGGAGGATAAGCAACATCAGAATATCCCCAAGTTCCTCACAGAAATTATCACTGTCTCCGGTCTCCCGGAAATGATCGATTCCTTCAAAAACCTCCTGAACCTCATTGGTCAGGCATTCCTTCAGGCTCTCGTGGGTCTGTACACTGTCCCACGGACATTCTCTGCGGATCCTGCTGATAATGCTGACAAGCTCTTCGAACGTATATCTGTCCTGTGTGGCCATATTATTTCATGGAATCAACCATTGCAAGAACAGCCTTGCCCATTGCATCGGATTTCTCGTCTGCATCAGCAAGAGAGGTTCCTTTAACTCCATAGTAGAATTTGACCTTCGGCTCTGTTCCGGATGGTCTTACGCAAACCCATGCATCGTCTGTGAGTTCATAGTAAAGAACATTGGAATTCGGAAGTCCTGTAGGTTTCTTCTCTCCTGTTGCAAGATCTGTGATCTCGTCAAGCTTGTAGTCACGTACTGCTGTTACCTTATGTCCTGCAAACTCTGCAGGCGGGTTCTGACGAAGTGTTGTCATGATCTCCTGGATCTTCGCAAGTCCCTCGATACCCTTCATGGTAACTGCCTGGATCGCATCCTTGTAGTATCCGAACTCCTCATACATGTCGATCATTGCATCCCAGAGAGTCTTGCCCTGTGTCTTATAGTAAGCTGCCGCCTCACACAGTGCCATGGTTGCAACAATGGCATCTTTATCTCTTGCGTAGGTTCCGATCAGACAGCCGTAGCTCTCCTCAAATCCGAAAAGATATGTACCCTTGCCGCTGTTCTCAAAGCCAAGGATCTGCTGTCCGATGTATTTGAAGCCGGTAAGTACTTCGATAAGATTTACACCATATCCTTTGGCAATGGCATCTGCCAGGTTGGTTGTAACGATTGTCTTTACAAGAGCACCGTCTGCCGGAAGGCTTCCGTTTACAGCCTTTCTCTGGCTCAGCTCATAGTTTGCAAGAAGGCATCCGGACATGTTTCCGGTAAGGTCATGATACTCGCCATTCTTATCTTTTACACGGACACCAAGACGGTCTGCATCCGGATCTGTTGCAAGAACAAGATCTGCGTCAACCTCTTTTGCAAGTTTAAGTCCGAGTTCAAATGCCTCTGCTGCCTCCGGGTTCGGATAGCTGACTGTCGGGAAGTCTCCGTTCGGAAGCTCCTGCTCCGGTACTACATATACATTCTCAAAACCAAGCTCTTTCAGGATTCTTCTTGCCGGAATATTACCGGTTCCATGAAGCGGTGAGTAAACGATCTTCAGGTTCTTACCCTCTGCCTGGATCGCATCCATGTGGATAACCTGTTTCTTAAGCTCTGCCATGTAAGCATCATCAACAGCCTGTCCGATCACCTCGAAAAGTCCTGCCTTCACTGCTTCTTCTTTATCCATGGTCTTCACTGTATTCCAGTCAGAGATTGCTTTTACCTCTCCCATGATTCCGGAATCATGAGGTGGTGTGATCTGTGCGCCGTCCTCCCAGTAAACCTTGTAGCCGTTGTATTCCGGTGGGTTGTGGCTGGCTGTTACGTTGATACCTGCAACGCATCCTAAGTGACGTACTGCAAAAGAAAGCTCCGGTGTCGGACGAAGTGTTTCGAAGATGTAAGCCTTGATTCCGTTAGCTGCCAGGCAAAGGGCTGCCTCCTGGGCAAACTCCGGTGACATATGACGGGAGTCATATGCGATGGCAACACCCTGGGATTTCTTGTCTACCTTCGCAATGTAGTTGGCAAGTCCCTGTGTTGCTCTTCTTACAACATAGATATTCATACGGTTGGTACCCGCGCCGATGATACCGCGCAGGCCTGCCGTACCAAACTCAAGATCCATGTAAAAACGCTCTTTGATCTCGTTCTCATCGTCTTTAATTGCTCTCAGTTCTTCTTTTGTCGCATCATCGAAGTATGGATTTTCAAGCCACTGACTATAAATTTCCTTATAATCCATGTTTCAAAATACCTCCCTGTTTCTTTCATATAATATATTTAGTATTATATAACAATTTTCTGAAAAAGGGAAGCTCTGTTTTTGTAATATTCTGCCATATTCATAATCATTTTTGTCCGAAGCATTGTTTCGGAAATTCCTCCCACTGTTTTTTCTGGCGGATCAGCGTATGCAGCTTTTCCACATTTTTTCCGGAAACCACCACCTTTTTATGGGTGTAATAATAATTGGCAAGCTTCCAGTATTTTTCCGGATAAAAAAAACGCACCTTCAGATTTTTCCATTCGGATTCCGAGATCGGGCGCACCGTATTGTAGGCCGACAGCATTTTTTCTGCCATGCGGGGATCCCAGCTGTATTTTTCCAGAATCTTACGCATAAAACGGTAAAGATCTGCCATCTGCACATCAAAACTCCAGTGACCGAAATTAGTCACTGACACATTGCGGCCAAGGATCAGTACATTATGCTGGTTGTACTCTCCATGGCAGATACTTCCCTCTGCCAGAGATTTTTCCCTAAGTGTCTGGTAGTCCGTCATTTCCAGCATGGAGACTGCCGCCTCACCTTTTTCCAGGAACCATTCCACACTTGAGAGATATTCTTTTTCAAACTGATTTTCTGCTCCCTTTTTCCGGATAAACATACGTATTTTTTTCATTTCCTGGTTATGTCTTGTATATTCATCCCTGAGGTTGCGTCCTTTATAATCTTCTTCCACGGGCAGTTGCATTTTTTTATGAAGTTCTGCCAGTGTTTTTACACTTTTGCGGATATCTGCTTCGGATTTTGTGTCACATTCCCTGCCCTCCGGCCAGTTCTGTACGGTATAGGGAATGGCATCCTTATCCCTGCTCACCAGACTGCCTTCCTGATTTTCCAGAAAGAAATCTACCTGACATCCCTGTTCCTTAAGCTTCAAAAGAAGCGTCTGCTGCATGGCAATCTTTTTTTCAGAGCCGTGAAATTCCCGGATGATCACAGAACCTTTCTCAGTCTGGCACAAAAGTGCACCCCTCACTCTGCCTGACGATCCCGCAGTCAGTCCATACTGCTCCAGCACGCTCAAACCATAATCATACAAACACGTTCCCCCCTGCCATATTTTACGTTCTATCATATGCAGGGGGGATTTTTGTTATTCTCTATTCTGTTTCTGATCTTTCAGCTGCCAGGAAAAGCAGCTTCTCTTTTGTGTTAAGAGACGGATCCTTCAGTACCGCATCCAGAAGCCTCGAAAGAAGCTCTCCGAGTGCCGGACCTGCCGGATGTCCGGCTCGTATCAGATCGTTTCCTGTAACTGCCAGGGTTTTCAGAGAAGTGCACTCTCCTCTTTCCAGAATTTCCTGATAAGCCTTGATCACTCCGTTCAGGCGTGATAATTTCTCTTCTCTTTTGTAGGTGCTCTGTGCCAGAAGGTCTGCTTTTTGTATCTTAAGATATAATGGAAAAAGATCTTCTCCTATAAGATTCACACATCTTCGCACATCCTCCGGTGTGGGAGCCGGACGAAGATCATGATACCGGATCAGGCGGCAGGTGCTTCGAATGGTCGCATTGTCAAATTTCAGACGACGCAGGATCTTTCCTGCAAGCTTTTCACCTGCAGATCCGTGGGTCTTAAAATGATCCCTGCCATTCTCATCAGTCTTTTTTACCACAGGCTTCGCTATATCATGGAGAAGCATGGTGGTACGCAAAAGTCTGTCTGCTTCAATCTCCGTAAGACTCTTAAGAATATGCTCCCCTACACTGTAGCAGTGATGCGGCGTATTCTGTTCTGTCTCCATGCAGGCATCAAACTCCGGAAGAAATTTCCGGGTAAGTCCTGTCTCCCAGGCTGTCCGAAGGTAATCCGGATGAGTCGACACCAGCAGCTTCACAAGCTCCGTCTGGATCCGCTCTGCGCTGACATGCTCAAGATTTCCGGACATACGGGAAAGCGCAGCCTTCGTATTTTCTTCCACCTCAAAACCAAGCTGTGCGGAAAATCGCACTGCACGAAGCATACGCAGAGCATCCTCTGTAAAACGCTCTACCGGATTTCCCACACAGCGGATGATCTTTTTATCAATGTCTTCCATTCCGCCAAACAGATCCACCAGACCATGTTCCGGATGGTACGCCATGGCGTTAATGGTAAAATCTCTTCTCTTTAAATCTTCCTCAAGGCTTCTGGTAAATGTCACTTTTTCCGGATGGCGGCCATCGTGATACTCTCCATCCACCCGATAGGTGGTAACCTCAAACCCTTCTTTCTCTATCATTACGGTAACAGTTCCATGCTGGATTCCTGTATCCACCGTTCTTCTGAACAATGCTTTCACCTGCTCCGGAAGGGCAGATGTGGTAATATCCCAGTCTCCCGGCTCACGGTTCAGAATAGAATCCCGCACACAGCCGCCTACAACATAAGCCTCATAACCGGCCTCATTAAGTGTCTGCAGAATCTGCGCCGCTTTTTGTGGTATCTCTATTTTCATAATACCTCCCTGTTAATCTTATATTATTGCATCAGGAAATCCCTGTTATTATACCATAAAAAAACAGCGAAGCATATTTTTTTGCTCCGCTGTTTATATCTGCATTTTTTATGATTTAGTATGCACGGCCCCAGTAAACCATCTTCTTAGCCGGTTTTCCACAGCATACGCATACATCACTTAACTGCTCCTGCTCAAATGGCATACATCTTGAAGTTGCCTGGAAATCTTCTTTGATCTTATCCTCACATGCACGGTCGCCGCACCACATAGCTTTGATGAAGCCTGGCTTGCTGTTGATGATCTCACCGAACTCCTCGTAATTCTTTGCCACATAAGTGTGTGCCTCTCTGTGTGCACGTGCACGCTCCAGCATATCATGCTGAATGGTATCCAGAAGCTCTTTTACCTTATCTGCAAGCTCCTCGAAGGATACTGTGTATTTCTCACGGGTATCTCTTCGGCACAGAACAGCCTGACCGTTCTCGATATCCTTCGGTCCACACTCAATACGGATCGGAATACCACGCATCTCCTGCTCGGCAAATTTGAATCCCGGGCTCTTATCTGTAGCGTCAACTTTCGCACGGATACCTGCTGCCTTCAGTGCTGCAAGAAGCTCGTCAGCCTTCTCCATAACGCCCTCTTTACGCTGCTGGATCGGAATGATCACAGTCTGTACCGGAGCAATTCTCGGAGGAAGAACAAGACCACTGTTATCACCGTGAACCATGATGATTGCACCGATCATACGTGTTGTCATTCCCCAGGAAGTCTGATGAACATATTTCAGTGTGTTATCTTTATCTGTGTACTGGATTCCGAATGCTTTCGCAAAACCATCTCCGAAGTTATGGCTTGTACCGGACTGAAGTGCCTTACCGTCATGCATCAGGGACTCGATGGTATAAGTAGCCTCAGCACCTGCGAATTTCTCCTTCTCTGTCTTCTGGCCCTTGATAACCGGGATAGCAAGAACTTCCTCGCAGAAATCTGCATACAGGTTCAGCATCTGGATCGTACGAGCCTCTGCCTCCTCTGCTGTTGCATGTGCAGTATGGCCCTCCTGCCACAGGAACTCTCTGGAACGAAGGAACGGACGGGTTGTTTTTTCCCAGCGCACAACAGAGCACCACTGGTTGTAAACTTTCGGAAGATCTCTGTGGGACTGGATCTCTTTCTGATAGAAATCACAGAACAGAGTCTCAGAAGTCGGACGTACGCAAAGTCTCTCCTGAAGCGGATCAAGACCGCCATGAGTCACCCATGCAACCTCCGGAGCAAAGCCCTCTACATGATCCTTCTCTTTGTCAAGAAGAGACTCCGGGATAAAGATCGGCATATAAACATTCTCTACACCAGTCTCTTTGAATCTGCGGTCAAGCTCATGCTGGATATTCTCCCAGATTGCATAACCTGCAGGTTTGATTGCCATACAGCCCTTAACGCTTGTATAGCCGCAAAGTTCAGCCTTCTTAACAACGTCTGTATACCACTGAGCAAAATCCTCATCCATAGACGTAATGGCCTGTACTAATTTCTTTTCTTTTGCCATGATAAATCTCCTTTTTCTTGTGATCTGCAACAAACAGAATCCTTCACGCTCACTCAAGTCCCATAAACCGTACACTGAAAATACAGTCCCTTTTTACGGACAAAAAAATAAGCCCTCCGGATCCCTACACAAGGGACCGAATGACTTCGGCGGTACCACCCCAGTTAGCACAGGACACCCTGCACTCTCTCAAACTCCGTTAACGCCGGAAAAACACGCCACGCTTCAATCACGCAGAGCTCCGAGGCCGGTTCCACAGTTCACCCGGCAGGACTCTCACACCACCATCCGGCTACGCCGGAGGGAATCCCTCTCTGTGCCATATCCCTGTGTACTATTCTCATCAACGCCGTATCTTCGATACATTTTAAGCGAAACCAAACTCAAAGTCAACCCCCAACTTTCTCATATTTTAACCAATTTCTTTATCAGTTTCGGTCACGGAACAGGGTGCCACCGCGCCCGCCATGACCTTTCTTACACCTGAAAAGTTCCAACGAAAAGCACTGGAAGATCTATTCTCCGCTCTTTTCGCCATTTCTTTTGTATCGAACTCACAGGAAGTTTTGGGAACAAACTGCGACGTTTCATTCTGCCTGTTTATTCTTTTACAGACACAGCCGGCATTTCCAGATACCGTTTCAGGTCTTCTGTAAGAATGCGGATCTTTTCCCTGGTATCCTGTTCCTTGTAGGTAATACGCTCTGCAACTCTGGTAATATAATTCTCCTCATCTATGATCTCACAGGTCTCCGGAAAATTAATATCATAATACTGTGCAAGATAAGATACCCAGTAATCCAGAGGAATCCTTCTGTCCGCCGAAACCACTGATTCTCTTCTTAAGCAGGACTCCCACACCTTCGGAGAGATCAGACCTTCTCCTGCTTTCTCCGCTGACGCTCCCAGCATAGCCTCTATGGATTCTTCCAGTTTCACCCGGCAGTTATCCAGCTTATCTGCGTCCCGGATCAGCTTCGCATGAAAAAGTGTTCTGGCATCGTGGATGCCTTCCAGCTTAAAATCACTGTGTCTGTGGATTGCAGCATCGATCAGCTCATCGAAACGGTCATCCTCCACAAAACGCCGGATCAGCTTCTTTTCCCCAAAAAGGAGCTCTGCGCCATACACTGCATGATTCATTGTTCCAGGCTCAAAGCTGTGAAATTCACGGATCTGCTCAAAACGTCCGATATCATGAAGTAGCCCGATCAGTTCTGCCAGTTCCACATCTTCCCCGGAACAATCCATCCTTCTGGCAATCTCACCTGCATATTTCACTACTCCATAGGTGTGTACGATCTTCAGGCGGATCTGTTCATCCTCACGGTCATATTCATCCAGATATTTCTCGAATTCCTGTTTTGCATGTGCGATATCGATCATCTCTGACACACTCCTTCTGACTTTTCTTTTGTTTTTGACTTTGTTTCTATTATAGCGGACATATCTGCCAAATTCCACCCCAAAAGCCCTCAGCAAAAAAGGCAGCTCCCTGGAATCGTATTACGAATCCCGGAAAACTGCCTTATTCCGCCTTATCTTATTATCTCACAAAATGAATCTCATAATCTCCGGAGCCAGCTTCCGCCTGCATGCAGTCTTTTCCTGCTGCAAATGCAAGGCCGTCTGCTGCTTTCACCTCTTTTGCTCCATCTAGGCAAATGGTTGCTGTTGTGTTAGCAGGTACGGAAACATGAAGTACTGTCTCCTCCGGTTTTACTTCCCAGAAGCTCTTGACCGGTCCGTATACAGAACGGTATTCTGCCTTTACATAATCAAGATCTCCGCCCATTCTCGGATAGATCACTGCATGCTTGTATCCCGGCTTCTTCTCATCCACCTCAAGACCAGCCATAACACGAACCAGCCACTCTCCGATAGAACCGTATGCATAGTGATTGAAAGAGTTCATGTCTGCACTCCACATGGTTCCGTCCGGCTTCAGGCCGTCCCAGTGCTCCCATACAGTTGTAGCACCCATTTTGACCTGATACAGCCATGACGGGAAATCATCCTTCAGAAGCAGCTCGTAGGCTTCTTTTACATGGCCGTTCTGGCTTAACGCATGGCAGAAATACGGAGTTCCCACAAAACCTGTTACAAGATGTCCGTTCTCTTTCTCCAGAAGTCTTAAAAGACCCTGAACTGTTTTTTCTTTATATTTTTCCGGTGCCAGCCTGAAGTACAGAGCCACGATATGAGCTGTCTGTGTCTGGGCTGTCATCTCACCGTTCTCATCATAGAAGGTTCTCTGGAATTTATCCACGATCTTGTCGTAAAGATCTGAGTATTCTTTCACATCATCTGTGCGTCCCAGAATCTCTGCTGCCTTCACAAACAATCCTGTGGAATATGCAAAATATGCAGTACAGGTAAGGTCATTCGGCGTTGCACCAAAATAGCTTCCCTCTTCTGCATCCAGAGCTACCCAGTCACCAAACTGCAGCTTGTAGTTCCAGATATAATCTACAGAGTATTCTCTCATAAAGTTGATCCAGTTCTTCATGCTGTTATACTGGATCTTCAGAATCTCTTTATCACCGAAAGTCAGATACATGGTCCATGGATTTACTATTGCAACATCCGCCCAGGCTGCTGCGGAGTGGCTGCCCTGCTCCAGAAGCCAGTTGTCTCCCTCATTGCCGGAAATGATATCCGGAACAACATGGGCAACTCCGCCTTCCTCTGTCTGGTCTGCCTCCACATCACGGAGCCATTTCCGATAGAAGGAATATGTATTCTCAAGGAAGCATGCTGTACGGCAGAAGATCTCTGCGTCACCAGTCCAGCCAAGACGCTCATCTCTCTGCGGACAGTCTGTAGGAACATCCACAAAATTGCTCTTCAGTCCCCAGAGAATGTTATGTGCCAGCTGATTCAGATCCGGATTGGATGTCTCAATAAATCCGGTACGCTCCATGTTGGTATGGATCGCATTCGCTGTAAAGTTCTCAAGCTTCGGCTCTCCCGGGAAGGAAACGATCTTCGCATAGCGGAAGCCCATAAATGTGAAGGACGGGCGATACGTGATAGTTCCGTCTTCTCCGAATGTATACTGAAGAGATTCTTTTGCCCCTCTTAAGTTGTCCACATATACATTCCCCTTGGAATCCAGCACCTCAAAGCAGTCCAGGCGGATCACATCGCCTTTCTTTCCTGCTGCATGTACCTGGATCAGAGCACTCATGTTCTGACCGAAATCGATAACAGTGTCGCCTTCCGGTGTGGTAAAGATTTCTTTCGGCTTCACCTCATCCATAAGAGAAACTTTTCCGCTGCCCTGTCCTGTAAGCACGGAGAAATCGTACTCCAGCTTGCGGACCTGTTTCCATGTTCCCTCTGTGCAATCCGGCTCTGCCCAGCCTTTGATCTCCTTTGCAGCATCGTAGATTTCTCCATCATAGATCTCTGCAAATACTACCGGTGCGTCTGCTCCTCTCCAGCTCTCATCTGTGACAACCGTCTCTTCAGTTCCATCTGTATAGCGGATCACCATCTGGGAAAGAAGTGCGGTATTCTCGCCGTAATGGTTTCTTCTCTTTGCAAGACCGTCGAAGCCCATCTTTCCTTTGTACCAGCCTGCTGCCAGGATCGCACCGGCTGCGTTCTTTCCTTCTTTAAGGTAATCGGTTACCTCATAAGTCTGGAAGCAGAGATGCTTGCGATAAGAGGTCCAGCCTGGTGTCAGCTCATCGTGTCCGACTTTTTTTCCATTGATATAAAAGTTATAAAGTCCCAGTGCAGTTACAGATACAAATGCTTCTTTCACCTGTTTGGAAACTGTGAATTCCCCTCTTACATAAGTTCCCTTGGAATTGTCCTTATCTGCTTCCTCCTCTGCGGAAACAAATACACCCTTCCACTGACTGTTATCCATGATTCCT
Source organism: Blautia aquisgranensis (assembly GCF_040096615.1). Taxonomy (NCBI): domain Bacteria; kingdom Bacillati; phylum Bacillota; class Clostridia; order Lachnospirales; family Lachnospiraceae; genus Blautia; species Blautia aquisgranensis. The sequence goes on along the minus strand of NZ_JBBMEJ010000012.1, from coordinate 67,997 downwards.
GTTACAAAAGAAGTCTCTGCCCAGTCTGATTCTTCCCCTGCTGCTTTTGCCTTTGCACGGACAAAATATTTCTTCTGGGAAGCAAGATTCACGCCTTCCGGCTGAATCTGTGCGGAAGCATCGCTTTTGCAGTTTCCGCTTGCATAGATCTTATTCTCAAATGACGGATCTTCAGCGATCTCCAGCTCATATGCCTCCTGAATGACATTTCTTTTATCGCTTTCTAATGTCCAGCTGAATTCCGGAACATGTGTGATTCCAATCTGCTCTTTCTCATAATCCATGCGGATTTCATTTATCTTTAACATATTTTTTACCCCCGGTTTTCCGTGATATCGTTAAATTTCATAAAAATAGTAACAAAAAAAGCGCCATCCTTCAATAACGCTTTTTCATCCAAATATTAACCATTTATAAGGTATGTTTGTGTTCTTTTCGGTACTGAGCCGGCGTACACCCTTCCGCCTCTCGGAATTTCCGGTAAAAAAAGTTCATATTGTTGTATCCGCAAAGCGGAATCAGCTCCGAAAGCGGCAGCTCTGTTGTCTCCAGAAGCATGCGTGCCTTCTTCAGACGCTGTTCCTGCACGTGCTCCACAAAGCTTCTCCCTGTTTTTTCTTTAAGAAGAGCCGTGAGATAATTGCCATGCATGCCGAAAGCTTTTCCCATCTCAGGCAATGTACAGGTTTCGTAATTTTTTTCAATGTAGGCAAGAAGTTCCAGAATCTGCACCTCTCTGGAAACAGAAGCCTGCTTTCTGGACTCGTCGCGCCAGACCCGGAGAAGCTCCGTAAACAGGATGATCACATAGCTCTCCATTACCTCTTCCATACCAATATCATGTTCATGATATTCCCATATGATCTGCTCCATGATCTCTCGAACACGGCTGTTCCTGTGAGCTTTGAAATAAAGATAATGCTGCTTCTTTCTGCTTCGCGTCACAGAATCTGCCAGAAACTCCGAAACGATTCCCTGTCTGGGCATCCGGCTTAAGAATGCGCTGTCAAAAAACTCCTGGCTCATCAGAATATTTACCAGAATATCATTCTCTCCTCCGGCTTCGATCGCATGCACCGCCTGGGTATCAAAAATACACACATCTCCCTCGCTGGTAACAATTTTTTTGCCCTCTATGGTCTGGCTGCAGTTTCCGGACCACAGATAGCACAGCTCAATATAGTCATGCTTGTGTGGCAGCACCTCCGCATATCTGTCCTGTCTGCTCACCACGATCTTTTCTCCGGGTGCCATAAAAAGGCTTCCCTCAAAAAGATAAGCTCCCTGACCGGCCTTTGCAAAACGGCTGATATCCTGCCGTTTCAGCTCCTCCTGGGGAGTCCCCTCAAGAATCTTTTTTTCTCTTGGCGTTATCTGTCTCAGATAACGATCGATCTCTTCTCTGTTCATCGTTCTCTCCTGCCGGTATTCTGTGGCACTTCACATTCCAGAATTTTTGATCTTCACAACAGCTCTGACCATGCATGATTACGGTTTTTATAATAGTGTTCTCTTAATCACACATTTCTTTCCATATATTTCCATCTTTATTGCTCTCCAGGCATGCCTCAATAAACGCAAGACCTGCCGCACCATCTTTGATAGATGGATAATCGATCATATCTTCCGTAAAATTTCCTGCAAAGTGCGGGTCATTTCTCCACCCTCCCTGAGAAGGATCAAATCTCTCCACAAATGCATCCTGACCTTGTGGGTATTCCGCCATAATAACACGAATATCACCGATTGCTCCCTGACGAACCAGCTCTCTGGCGTATTTTACTGTCACATTTCCCATGTAGGTGTAGGTTACCATAAACAAAAGGTTTCGGCTTTTGGCCAGTCTGTTTAATTCCACAGCCTGTGCATATGTTGTCGTTACCGGTCTATCGCAGACTACATGAATTCCAGCTTCAAGAAATGCTTTACAAATTTCAAAGTGCGAACTGTTCGGTGTCACGATGATCACGAAATCAATTCCATCTGCTCTCTCTGCTTCTTTTTCTGCCATTTCCCGATAAGTTACATAACAGCGATCCGATGATATTCCCAAGTCTTCTGCCACCTGCCGATTTTTCTCCTGAGTCCTCGAAAAAGACCCCGCTACAATTCTGGCCTTTCCATCTAACGCTATTGCAGCCCGGTGCACCTTTCCGATAGAAAATCTTTCCAAGAAAAAAATGGTCTGTGTTATGGCATTTCATTGATTTATTCTATGATTTATACCAGGACAGGGCTGCTTCAAAGAGAAATTCACCTCTTATTTCTGTTTATTCATGTATTTCTAATGGTAATCCATCCGGATCTTTAAAAAATGTCATCTTTTTATGTGTATAATCATCCAGTCGAACCGGTTCTGTTTCAATTCCCAGATCATTCAATTGTTTTACCGTTTCATCTACAGATTTAACCGCAAAAGCCAAGTGCCGCAAGCCATATGCCTCCGGACTGAGGCGTTTGGGATGATTTTTCATAATAAAGAGTTCCAGTTCCATATCATCCAGCCGAAGATCAATTTTGTAATCATCCCGTTCTGGTCTGTAATTTTCTCTGATTACAGAAAATCCTAATTTGTTGACGTAGAAATCTTTTGATTTACAGTAGTCACTTCCTATAATAGCTATATGATGTACTTTTTTTAGATTCATATTTTTCTCCCTTACAAATAAACATTTCAACTACATCTCCCAAACATTATTCCACTATTAACCAAGTATAGCATCGCCTCATATATTTCGCAAGAACATGGGATTTTTATCTCTATGCTTAAACCTATATTACACAGTAGCTCTAATTTTCCTGAATGCGAAATGCTTCATAGCTGTAAATACCTTGATATAAAGAAGATAATAATAACCAGACAAAAAAATCTCCGGAAAGTCTGTAAAATAATAACTTTCCAGAGATACTGACGTTCTTCGTTTCTTCTAAATATACCACTTTATCACTCTTAGATATTTTTATGCCTTTTACTCATATTTCACAATCTCCTTCCGCAGCCGCTTCATGATCCTCTTTTCCAGCCTTGAAATATAAGACTGTGAGATTCCCAGAAGATCCGCTACTTCTTTCTGGGTCTTTTCCATTCCTTCCCGGTTTCCGAGACCGAACCGAAGCTGTACGATCAGCTGCTCTCTCTTCGTAAGCTTGCTGATAGCTTTTCCCAGAAGTGCGATCTCCACCTCGTCTTCCAGCTTCCTTGAGATCCCATCATCGTCCGTTCCCAGAATATCCGAGAGCAGCAGCTCATTTCCGTCCCAGTCAACATTCAGCGGCTCATCAATGGAGACCTCCATCCGTGTCTTGCTGTTTCTTCTGAGATACATAAGAATCTCATTCTCAATACACCGTGACGCATAGGTCGCAAGCTTGATATTTTTTACAGGGTCAAAGGTATTGATTGCTTTGATAAGGCCGATCGTTCCAATGGAAATCAGATCTTCCACTCCCACGCCTGTGTTGTCAAATTTTTTCGCGATATATACCACCAGGCGGAGATTATGTTCGATCAGAACTGCTTTTGCCTCCTGTTCCCGTTCTGTTCCAAGGAGACTGATCACCGCCGCCTCCTGTTCTGACACAAGCGGTGCCGGAAGAATATCATTTCCCCCAATATAAAACACATCCTTCGGATGATTGATCATAAATCTTGAAAATACCTGAAATGGATAATAATTTACTGCTGCTCTGTTCATAGCAATGCCCCCTCCTTATTGCAATAGTCTGGAATTCAAAAGTATCCCGTACTCTTCTCCCAAAGCTGAGGGCTCGAATGTTATGGCAAGCACCGGTTTTCCCACATGCACCACCCTTCCGGGAGTCTGGATCATAAGCTCCTCCAGTACCACAGCCAGCAAAAGCCCTTCCTTTCCTCCGGCTCCCCGGAAGGTAAGAAAATGCGGCTGCAGCATGGTGAGTTCTGTTCTGTTCAGCTCGCCGGGAGCTTCTTTTATGTACCTAAGCTTCTCTGACAGATCACTGGAGATCAGTTTTTCCAGAAGCTCCTTCTTAATGATCGATACCGGCTGTCTGCTTATCGGGTCCAGAAGAAGGTTTCCCGTGTCAAACAGGCCGTATGACTGCTGTTGTTTTCCCTGATATGTCAGGATCACCGGATAAATGTTTTTTCTTCCAAGCCGGAAGGCATCTGCCGCACAGGTCAGTGTGTAGAATCCTCCGTATATCCCTGCCAGAAAAAGCAGAAAGGTTTTTACAGTCATGGTCTTTTCTGTTTCCAGAGCCTGATAAATACCGCCGACCACAAAGGCTGTAAGATACATTGCCAGGATGGTCTTTGCAAGAAGCGCTCCTTTTTTCAGCCGGAAAGCAAATCCTGCCATAAAAAAAGCACAGCTTCCGTGGATCAGAACAATGACCGGAGGAATGATCTTAAAAGGTACATAAAGAAGCAGACAGGATACGAATGCGCCGAAAACAGCTGCTGCCATACAGCGTAAGCGTTTTCCTCCAAGATGCAGGAATTTTCCCACAAGCCTGAGAAGCATATAATCCATCAGGAAATTCGTTATAAAAACAACATCTATGTATATCGTCTGATACATGAGATTCCCCCGCTGCTGTTTCGCCTGTTATCATAATTCTCAACTTTGGTAGGTGAATTTATTATAGGGCAGGCTTTCTGCACATTTTGTCAAAGTGTGGTGGCGCATCCTTCAAAGTTGTCGTGCCCTTTCTGGGTTCCTCGACACTCATAGATATTTTCTATAGATTCGTGACAAAAATGTATAATTTTCCGTACAATCTGCGTATTTATTGATTTTCGCACTTTATAGTGTTAAAATGCTTTTTATTATAACAATTCAGGAAATAATTTTCTGGAGTGCTGCATATTTCAAAACACTGGAGGGAATCGAACAATGATCAATATCACCGGACACACAGGGCTTACCGGACTTCTTGGCAGCCCGGTCGCACACAGCGTATCACCACTTATGCATAACGAGGCATTTCGTTATCTTGGGCTTGACTATGTGTATCTCTGCTTTGATGTGACAGAAGAAACTCTCCCCCAGGCTGTTGAAGGACTGAAAGCCTGCGGGATCAAAGGCTTTAATCTGACCATGCCGAACAAGAACAAGATCGTAGAGCTTCTGGATGAGCTTTCTCCTACAGCACAGCTTATCGGAGCTGTCAATACTGTTCGTAATGATAATGGAAAATTAAAAGGATTTAATACAGATGGTTATGGATTTACACAGTCAGCCAGAGATGCCGGCTGTGATGTGAAGGGACGCACCATCACAGTCATGGGTGTGGGCGGTGCCGGAATGGCGATCTGCGGACAGTCTGCACTGGAAGGTGCCAGAAAGATTCACGTTTTTGCCCGTCCTACCAGCCGTTACTGGGAACGTGCTGCTGCCATGGCAGAAAAAATGTCTCACATGACGGAATGCGAAATGATTCTTCATGAAATGGATGACCATGCAGCCCTCAAGGATGCACTGGAAGAAAGTACGCTTCTGATCAACGCAACTTCTGTGGGCATGGTTCCGGATGTCACCGGAACTGTCATCCCGGATAAAACCCTGTTTCACCCGGAGCTTACGGTTGCTGATGTTGTCTATGAGCCAAGGGAAACAAGACTTCTCCGTGAGGCACGTGAGGCGGGATGTCCAACCTTTAACGGCATGTACATGCTGCTCCACCAGGGCGTAAAAGCTTTCCACATCTGGACAGGAATGGATATGCCTGTTGAGATCATCCGTGAAAAATATTTCAAATAAAAAAATCCGGCGGCAGCTTTTGAACTGTCCCGGAGTATCAAAAAAGGCGACCCGCTGTTTACCATGCGGACCGCCTTTTTCTTATAATTTATCTTTATTTCTTTTCTTCCTGAACCTCGATCTTACGGATCGTTTTGTTCTTGATCTCTTCTTTAATGAAGGAGATGAACTCGCCAAGGTCTTTCATTCCCTCATCGCCAAGGTAACGGCTTCTTACGGAAACCTTGCCCTCTTCTTCCTCTTTTGCACCAACAATGAGCATATACGGTACTCTCTCAAGACGTGCTTCACGGATCTTGTAGCCCATCTTCTCAGAACGTCCGTCTACGGAGCAGCGGATGCCTGCCTCTTTCATCTCGGCCTCAACCTTTGCAGCATAGTCGTTGAACTTCTCGGAAATCGGGATCACACGAACCTGCTCCGGGCAAAGCCATGTCGGGAACATTCCTGCATATTTCTCGATCAGCCATGCAAGTGTTCTCTCATAGCATCCCATGGATGTACGATGAATGATGTACGGACGCTGTTTGTCTCCGTTCTCATCGATATAGTACATATCAAACTGCTCAGCCAGAAGTGCATCCCACTGAATTGTGATCATGGTATCTTCCTTGCCATATACGTTCTTCGCATTGATATCAACCTTCGGTCCGTAGAAAGCAGCCTCTCCTACATCCTCTGTGAACGGAATGTTCAGCTCGTTCAGCATCTGGCGGATATGGCCTTCTGTCTCCTCCCATACTTCCGGCTCACCGATGTATTTCTCTTTATTAGTCGGATCCCATTTGGAAAGATGATAGGTTACATCCTCCTCAACACCAAGTACCTGCAGACAGTACTGAGCAAGTGCGATACAATCCTTGAACTCTTTTACCATCTGATCCGGTCTTACGATCAGATGACCCTCGGAGATCGTAAACTGACGAACTCGTGTCAGGCCGTGCATCTCACCGGAATCCTCGTTACGGAACAGTGTGGATGTCTCACCGAGACGGATCGGCAGATCTCTGTAGCTGTGCTGCTCTGCTTTGTATACATAGTACTGGAACGGGCATGTCATAGGACGAAGTGCATAAACCTCTTTATCGTTCTCCTCATCGCCAAGTACGAACATGCCATCTTTATAATGATCCCAGTGTCCGGAGATCTTGTAAAGATCGCTCTTTGCCATAAGAGGAGTTTTTGTTCTTACGTATCCACGTTTTGTCTCCTCATCCTCGATCCAGCGCTGAAGCTCCTGCATCATGATCACACCGTTTGGCATGATAAGCGGAAGTCCCTGTCCGATCACATCTACAGTTGTGAAGATCTTCATCTCACGTCCAAGCTTGTTGTGGTCACGTCTCTTTGCCTCTTCCATCTGCTCCAGATGCTCTTTCAGCTCATCCTTTGTTGCATATGCAGTTCCGTAGATACGTGTCAGCATTGCGTTCTTCTCGCTGCCTCTCCAGTATGCGCTGGAAGAAGAAAGAAGCTTGAATGCTTTAACGCCCTTAACGCTCATCAGATGAGGTCCTGCACAGAGATCTGTCCAGTCTCCCTGGGAATAGAAGGAAATCTCCTCTCCCTCCGGAAGATCCTCGATCAGTTCAACCTTGTATGGCTCGTTTTTCTCTTTGAAGTATGCAATAGCATCTTCACGGGATTTTGTGAAACGCTCGATCTTTGCGCCTTTTTTAATAATCTTCTTCATCTCTTTCTCAATGGCATCCAGATCCTCGCGTGAAAATGGCTCGTGCTCAAAATCATAGTAGAATCCCGTATCAATGGATGGTCCGATGGCAACCTTTGCCTGCGGATATAAGTTCTGTACAGCCTGTGCCATTACATGAGATGCTGTATGACGGAGAACTGCAAGGCCTTTCTCGTCCTTTGCTGTGAGGATGTTCAGCTCACAGTCGCTGTCGAGAACTGTTCGAAGATCTACGACCTCTCCGTTTACCTCACCTGCACATGCAGCACGTGCAAGTCCTTCGCTGATGTCATATGCGATATCGATCACTGATTTTGCTTCTGAGTATTCTTTTTTTGAGCCGTCTTTTAATGTGATGATCATGATTATTTCTCCTTTCATTTCGGCGGATTTCTATGACACACAGCACGTTTCTGCCTAGAGGGCTTTTTTATTCCATGGAACATTATGGAGTAATTTCCTATGGTATAAAAAAAGTCCCTCACAGCACATCACGCACTGTAAGGGACGAGTTCATTCTCGCGGTTCCACCCTGCTTGCCTTACTGCTGAAATACGTTCAGCTGTAAAGCCTCTCAATTATGATGATAACGGAATCACCGGACCGGATTGGGGCCACTCGGAGGTAGTCTTCGGCTGTTTCCCGATAAGATGTTTCCAGCACTTCACATCTCTCTCTGTAACGTTCCGCAGCTTACTCGTCTCGTCAACGTGTTATTTATTGCCTTTTCTGTGGTTCATTATAAGCGTAGGTTTTTCATTTGTCAACGCATCTTTGAAAAAAATTTTTTTAGAGATTACCCATGAGTTTATCCTTGATGATTGCCAGGATCTCTCTCGGAATATAGATCAGAAGCCTCCAACTTCGATATCTGGAAGGGATCGTGTATACCTCCCGGAAGCCGCACTTTCTGGCAATGGCCGCGCCTCTCCATACATGAAAATTGTTGGTCACAACTCCCACCGAGCAGTTTCCTGTTCCGATCTTCTCCAGGCTGAAAGCCAGATTCTCCTTCGTACTGGTGGAATATTCTTCCAGAATCAGGCGTTCTCCTGCGATCCCATGTTCTGTGAGATAGCGGTACATGGCTTCCGCCTCTGTGATATTCTCTCCGTCACCCTTACCACCGGAAAGCACTGCACGAGTCCCGGGATTCTCCTCCAGATAAAGAAGAGCCCTTCTGGCTCGTTCCAGAAGGGCAAGTGTCATTCGTGTTCCGTCCACATGGGCACCCAGCACGATGATGTAATCCAGATTCTTCTTCGCGTTCATTATCTTCCGCAGCAGTATTTGTATTTCTTACCGCTTCCGCATGGACACGGATCATTTCTTCCGACCTTGTGAGGTTTCACAACTGTACCGGATTTCTTCTGCTCCATGTAAAGGGTCTTCTTCTTCTCCTCTGTGAAGATCTTGTCCCACTGAGGAAGGTTGTAGAGCCAGTCAGCCTTGGCATCTACCATGTTCTTATAAAGTGCTTCCTTATCGAATGCGAGATTGACTTTAGTGTTCTCATCCATTGTCTCGATCGGATTCGGAACCTTAAGGCTGTCGTTGATTCCGTCAAGGAAACCAACCATAGTCATAACATCCTGACCATATTTCTCAGCAAGCTCTTTAACAGTACCGGAAACTACTTCATCCGGGTTCTCAAGAAGCTGCTCATAAATATTCTTCTCAATGTTAAAATAAGTTGCCCAGAAGCGCTGAAGCTTATTCTTATCTGCATTTTGATTATAAGCAACGGAACGCCACTGCTCCAGAATTGTCATATCGCTCATTGTCTGATCCTCTTTTCCAATAATTTAGACTTTATTATACCATCTTTTGCTCTAAAACACAAATTATAATATCGCAAAATCGGAGATTTTTATACTGATCATGTATATCTTTCAATATTCCGGGATATACTGTTCATATCCTCCCCTTTAGACGCAGAGGGCTTCGCGATGGTGCAGGCTCTCTGTGTTTCTCTTTTTCTTTTCTGCAGATCAGTTTCAGATCTATTTCACACCCAGTTTCTCAAGCTCCCCTGCCGTCTGTTTCAGATCTTTAAACTGAATTGCACGGATCCCTGCTTTTCTTGCTCCTTCGCAGTTCACTTCCCTGTCATCCAGAAAAACCGATTTCTCCGGTTTCAGATTGAAACGCTTCAGAAGAGTTTTGTAAATATCTGCCTCCGGCTTGATCTCATGCACATCACAGGAGAAGATCACTCCGTCCATATATTTGAGAAAAGTCATATCCTGCTTTGTACGGTCCAACATGTAAGATCCATAATTGGAAAGCACATACAGATGATATCCCTGATTTTTCAGATATTTCACCCAGGTTTCCGCGTAATCTTTCAGGTGTATACACTCTGAGTCACGACGGATCACCTCACGGATCTCTTTCTCATATTCCGGTGCACTCTCAACAAACCGGTCTACATACCAGGACTCGTCATGCATAGCTCTGTCCTGTTCTTCCCATACCGGGTTTCGAAATGTTGCATCTGCGATCTTCTGAAATTTTTCTTCCGGGAAGCCATATCCACGGAGATAGTTTTCCCATCCGTAATCCACCAGCACATTTCCCACATCAAAAATAATGTTCTCGATCATACGGTTCGGATTCTCCTCTGGCTTCTTATTTCCCCAGATTCTGTATGCCATCCAGAAAACATAGGCCACAATAGGCACCAGCACAGCTGCCGCAAAAGCCCCCCGGAACAGTGCCTGAGAATTCTCACTGCTTCCCCATGCAAATACCATCGGCAGACAGAAAATCAGAAGCAGAATGATCACACCTGCGATCGCTGCGATTCTCTTAAAATTTTTCATTCGGATTCCTCTCTTTATAAGATAACGAAAGTGCGCCGGAGATTACTCCCCGGCGCTGCCTGTCATGATCATTGATTATCTGTAAATGATGTCGTTTCTTCCTGGTCCGTTGGAGATCATTGTGATCGGGAATCCGATCTGCTTCTCTACGAACTCAACGTATTTTCTGCAGTTCTCCGGAAGATCCTCGTATTTCTTGATTCCACGGATATCGCATTTCCATCCCGGAAGCTTCTCGATCACCGGTTTTGCTTTCTCAAGCTGCACAGTTGTCGGGAATTCTGTTGTTACCTCTCCGTCGATCTCATAGCCTGTGCAAACCGGGATCTCATCCAGATATCCCAGAACGTCCAGTACTGTAAAAGCAACGTCTGTAGCTCCCTGGAGACGGCATCCGTATTTGGATGCAACACAGTCGAACCATCCCATACGTCTCGGACGGCCTGTAGTAGCACCGAACTCACCACCGTCACCACCACGTTTTCTCAGCTCATCTGCTTCCTCGCCGAAGATCTCAGAAACGAATGCACCTGCTCCAACTGCACTGGAGTAAGCTTTGCATACGGTTACGACCTTCTTGATCTCATATGGAGGCAGGCCTGCACCGATGGCACCATAAGCAGCCAGTGTGGAAGAGGATGTAACCATCGGATAGATTCCGTGATCCGGATCTTTTAAGGTTCCAAGCTGTCCCTCAAGAAGAACCTGTTTGCCCTCTTTCAGTGCATTCCAGAGATAGAGAGATACGTCGCATACGTATGGCTCAACCATCTTCTTGTATTCCATCAGCTCATTCATGATGTCTTCCGGTTTCAGAAGAGGCTTATGATAGAGATGCTCAAGTGTTACGTTCTTGGTCTCGCAGATACGTACAACCTTCTCTTTCAGTGCTTCCTCATCAAAAAGCTCACTTACCTGGAAGCCGATCTTTGCATATTTGTCAGAATAGAACGGAGCGATTCCGGATTTTGTGGAACCGAAAGCCTTGCCGCCAAGACGCTCCTCCTCATACTGATCAAACAGAATGTGGTAAGACATTACCATCTGTGCTCTGTTGGAGATCAGGATCTTCGGTGCAGGTACTCCACGGCTTACCACTTCATTGTACTCTTTAAAAAATACAGGAATGTTCAGTGCAACACCGTTTCCGATGACACTGGTCGTATGTCCGTAAAACACACCTGACGGAAGTGTATGAAGTGCGAATTTACCGTAATCATTTACGATGGTGTGGCCCGCATTGGCTCCACCCTGAAATCTTACGATGATATCAGCTTTCTCAGCAAGCATATCTGTGATCTTGCCTTTACCTTCATCTCCCCAGTTTGCTCCTACTACTGCAGTTACCATAACACAGTTCCTCCTTGTGTCTTTCTCTATTATTCGGAATGCCACGTTATCATATCATCCACAGAAAACTGACATTCCTGTCTGTGTTCTTTTTATGCTTACAGCATTATACGTTGATCTCAACCTTAACGCCAAGCAGATCTTTATGCGCATCCAGCACCGGCTGCACCACATTTGCAATGAAAGCTTCTGTCTGCTCTTTGGCACGTCCTGTATATCTGGACGGTTCCATGGCCTTCTGAAGATCCTCAAGAGTCAGGTTAAATGCCGGATCTGCTGCGATCAGCTCAAGAAGATTGTTATCTTTACCCTCTACCTTCACGTTCTTTCCTGCTTCCATGGAAAGCTCACGGATACGCTCATGAAGCTCCTGACGGTCTCCGCCTGCCTTAACTGCATCCATCATGATATTCTCAGTTGCCATAAACGGAAGCTCAGACATCAGTCTCTTCTCGATAACCTTCGGATAAACAACCAGTCCGTCTACAACATTGAGGCAGAGATCCAGGATTCCGTCGATTGCAAGGAATCCTTCCGGAACGCTGAGACGCTTGTTTGCAGAGTCGTCCAGAGTTCTCTCAAACCACTGTGTTGCAGATGTGATCGCCGGGTTCAATGCATCGATCATCACATATCTGGACAGGGAAGCGATTCTCTCACTTCTCATCGGGTTTCTCTTATATGCCATAGCGGAAGATCCGATCTGGGATTTCTCAAATGGCTCTTCTACCTCTTTCAGATGCTGAAGAAGACGGATATCGTTGGACATCTTATGCGCACTTGCTGCGATTCCTGCAAGAATGTTCAGCACACGTGTGTCAACTTTTCTGGAATAGGTCTGTCCGGATACCGGATAGCAGGCCTTGAATCCCATTTTCTCTGCGATCATCGGATCGATCTTATCGATAGTCTCCTGATCTCCGTCAAACAGCTCCAGGAAGCTTGCCTGTGTACCTGTTGTTCCCTTGGAACCAAGAAGCTTCATAGTACTTAAAACATACTCAAGATCCTCCAGATCCATCAGGAATTCCTGTGTCCACAATGTTGCTCTCTTACCTACGGTTGTCGGCTGTGCCGGCTGGAAATGTGTAAATGCCAGAGTAGGCTGATCCTTATACTGTGCAGCAAACTTGGACAATTCTGCGATAACGTTCACAAGTTTCTTGCGTACAAGCTTCAGTGCTTCTGTCATAACGATAATATCAGTGTTATCTCCTACATAACAGGAGGTTGCTCCCAGATGGATGATGCCTTTTGCCTTCGGGCACTGTACACCAAATGCGTATACGTGAGACATTACATCATGGCGAACCTGACGCTCGCGCTCCTTAGCCACATCATAATTGATATCATCCGCATGAGCCTTCATCTCGTCAATCTGCTCCTGGGTAATGTTAAGGCCAAGCTCACGCTCCGTCTCAGCAAGTGCGATCCACAGTTTTCTCCATGTGCGGAATTTCATGTCCGGGGAAAAAATGTACTGCATCTCTTTGCTTGCATACCGCTCTGACAGCGGGCTTACATATCTGTCTGTATTCATTATTATCCTCCTGATTGCATACATCCGGGCCGGAATGGCGAAAAGTCCGTTATCTGCCCGGCTCTGGTTAATTCACGCCTCTTGAAATTATATAACATTGCCTCTTTAAAAGCAACCGTTTGTTACTCCATATCACTGTGGAATTTTCCCAGAAATTCCTTCATTCTTCCATTATCTGAAGAAAATACTTCCTCTGGAGTTCCTTCTACTGCGATCACGCCCTTATCCATAAAGATGATCCGATCGGAGATATCTCTTGCAAAATTCATCTCATGAGTAACGATCACCATGGTAATATGCTCCTGAGCAAGATCCTTGATAACCTTCAGGATCTCACCAGTCAGCTCCGGGTCAAGTGCAGATGTAGGTTCATCAAAAAACAGGATCTTCGGGTTCATACACAGTGCGCGGGCAATGGAAACACGCTGCTGCTGGCCGCCGGACAGCTGAAAAGGATATGCCTTCTCCTTGTCTGCAAGGCCCATTTTCTTAAGAAGGCTTCTTGCCTGGACGTAAACCTCGTCTTTTTTTCTTTTCTGGACCTTTAAAGGTGCATCCACAATATTCTTCATAACGGAAAAATGAGGGAACAGATTGAACTGCTGGAACACAAGTCCCACCTCACCGGTCTTGATGATCTCACCGCTGTCCGGTGTCTCAAGTCCTGTGGCACAGCGCAGGATCGTAGATTTACCGGAGCCGGAAGGACCGATAATACTTAAAACCTCTCCTTCCTCCACATCAAGAGAGATATCCTTCAGAACTTCCAGACCGTCAAAGCTTTTTTTGATATGTTTCATTTCAAATAATTTCATATATTATATCTCCATTCCGGTTAACGGTAATAATTCATGCTTTTCTCAACCTTCTGCATCACAACAGCCACGATCAGGTTGAATACATAATAAAATACAGCAGCGATGACAAAAGGCATCATGGTCGTCTGCGCGCTTGCGATCTGTTTCGCAATGGTGAACATCTCTGCCACAGCCACTACGAACGCAAGTGAAGTATCCTTGACCAGGGTAATAACCTCATTCGTTATGGACGGCAGGATTCTTTTGAGCACCTGCGGAAGAATAATCCGGAAAAATGTCTGCACACGGTTATAACCCAGGATCTTCGCAGCCTCATACTGTCCCACAGGCATGGATTCAATACCGCCACGGTAGATCTCTGCAAAATAAGCAGCATAGTTGATGGCAAAGGCAATAAATACAGCGATCAGACTGTATCCCATGGAAATGCGGATTCCAAAGATAAAATACGGTCCGAAATATACAACCATCAGCTGCAGCATCAGCGGTGTTCCACGCATGATGGATATGTAGGCGGACACGATTCCACGTATCACCTTGTTCTTTGACATTCTGCCAAAACAGATCAGAAGTCCCAGCGGCAGAGAAAACAGAAGCGTCACAAAGAAGATCTCAATAGAGACCAACATTCCTCCTGCCAGCTGCTGAAGCATTACACTAAAACTCATTTTTTTCCTCCTGGTTCTCGATTTCAGTCCTATAAATCGGACTGAAATCTGTAATTCCTGTAAACAACAGGAAATGAGCGTGCCCGGCAACACATTCGTGCCGAAACACCCTCATTTCCTTTTTTCATGTGGAAAGCTGTTTCCACTATGTTTTCGTTTCTGTCTATTCCTTGATCCGCAAAATTATCATCTCTGCTGATCTGTTGTTTTAAGCGGATATCCTCAATCCGCTTTCACGGTCTGATCCGGTTAACTTATTTAGATTCAGCTTCTGTATCCTTATCTGCACTGTCATCGCTGTCTTTCTCGTCTGCTTCCTCGGAATCAGAGTCCTCTGCTTCGTCCGCATCGTCGCTGATGCAGAGCATGGTCTTGTCCAGCTCATATTTATCCGCAAGCTTATCAACCTCACCGGACTCATCAAGCTTCTCAACCTCAGCCCATACAAGGTCTTTAAGCTCATCGTTACCCTTCTTGAATCCAATACCATACTGCTCATTCTGGATTGGCTCATCAAGGATCACATATTTATCCTTGCCTCTCTGAGAAAGCTGGTAATTGGCAACACCGATGTCAACTGCAACTGCATCTGCCGCACCGGAATCAATGTTCATAAATGCAGTATTATAATCCGGATTCTCTGTAAGAGATCCAAAGCTCTCCTTCAGCTCCTTGTTGTCATCACTGTTCAGAGCATCCAGCGCTGCAGATGCCGCCTGCACAACAACATTCTTACCCTTAAGATCCGCAAGCTTCTCAATTCCGGAATCCTTGGCAACCACGATCACCTGCTCGTTGTTGATGTAAGGATCACTCCATGTATAGTCATCCTCACGTCCGTTGATGGTAAAACCATTCCAGATACAGTCGATTGTTCCGGAATTCAGCTCCATATCCTTGGAATCCCAGTTGATCGGTTTCTTAACAAGCTCCCAACCAAGATTATCACATACTTCCTGTGCAAGGTCAAGGTCAAATCCTACATAATCTCCGTTATCATCTTTATAACCAAATGGCGGATACTCTGCATCAAATCCGACGATCAGGGTCTTATCTTCGACACCTGCCTGTACACTGACTCCTGTTACCATCATTCCTATTGTCATCGCTGCCGCCATCACTACTGCAACTGTTCTCTTCTTCATGGTTGATCTCCTTTTTTCTGTTATTCCTTTATCACGTGGTCACTCTACTACGTGAAAGTGTACGGTTATAGTAACATACCAAAAAGGACCTGTCAAGAGCAAACCTTCTGCTGTGCCAGATAATCTTTATATTTTTCCCGGGATTCTTTAAGATAGGATCTGGAAATGGGAATTTCCGCCTTACCGATTATAAAACTGTTTTTCTGAAGGGAGGTGACTTTTTCAAGATTGACGCAGAAGCTCTGGTGACAGCGCAAAAAGGTGCTGTCATTCAGCTGCCCCGAAAAATCTGCAAGCCTGGCGCGGCAGCTTATAATACTGCCATCTATCATATGAAAACTCACATTATGAAGATTGCTGGATATGTAAGCCAGATGACTGTGCTGTAGTGTATAAACCTGCGTTCTGTAATGAAAATGCAGAGCTTTTCCGCCTTTTCGTTCACAGGTTTCCAGCACCGGCTTCAGTACATGCTCCAGTTCTCCGGTCTCCACCGGCTTGATCAGATAATTAAATGAAAACACTTCAAAAGCCTCTTTATAAAAGTGATCATTCTCAGCCAGCAGCACAACCGGCATATAATTTCCACGCAGACGTATACCGCGCACTGTCTCCAGACTTTCGCCCTTTTCGCCATCCAGCCCCATAAACAGAAGATCACATTGTTTATGGCTGTTTTCAAAGCTCTGAAGGAAGCTCTCTCTGCTCCGGTACATAATAATATCCGCATCCGGAACCAAATCGGAAAGCTGCCCGAAAAGTTTCTGTGCGTCTTTTCGTACTTCATCACATATTGCAATCGTTATCACTGCCATACCGTGCTGTCCTTTCTTCTATCTTTCACCGTCGAAAAATCTTATACGCTTATTTTATTTTCCGAAAAATCCTTCTGCAATATGTGCTCCTAATTGTGCCTTGTTTTTTTACAACTCATTGCAAATCCTGTGCTATTTTTGTATAATAATGCCACTATCTATTACCAAAAGCCTCATTACATACCAAAAGGAGAAAAAACAATGTCTGATTTCAGTTGCAAATGCCGGGAATATCTGAAGCTCACAGGAGAGACTGTCTATCAACTGGCTGCTTCGTCCGGGCTTGACCGCACCTCCCTACAGCGCATGATCACAGGCAAGCGTCTGCCAGGCACTGATTTTGTCCGTCAGTTCTGCGATTCGATTCGGATCAATCCCTCGCAACGACAGGAGCTTATGGAGCTCTATAAGATTGAAAAAATAGGCAAAGAAGTTTACTACAACCGTAAATATATCGAAGAACTACTCAGGGTGATCAGCTCACAGCAGGCTTTTTTACCCAGCGCATTTCACAGGCTCCCGGGCCTTCCTTTTTACAGAGGCGAATTTTCTCTTGATGTGGAAAAAAAGGTTCTCAGTCTTTTTGAAGATATTCTGCATTCCGGTTCCAATGAGTGTATCTGCACCAATATTCCGGCAGACTGCCGCCTTCTTGCACAGACCTTTGCTCATCTTTACCCACAGTACGGCAAACTGCCACCTGTAATCCAGATTCTTCCACTTCATCCGAACCCGAAGGCTTCCCCGGACTATAATCGGAACCTGGAAACTTTCCTCTGCACGATCCTGCCTATCCTGTCCGGATTTTTTAATTACCGTCCTTACTATTATTATACGCAGTCCGGACACGAAGACCGAAGTTATGAGCTCTATCCTTTTTTCTTTATCACAGAGAAACAGGTTCTGCTTCTATCCTCAGATATGACAACCTTTATCTTTACAGAAAATCCGGAAGTCATCCGTGCCTATACACAGGAATTTCAACGCATTCTGAAGAATTCCCGGTGCTTTTTCCAGCAGTCCGATTCCCCGGATCAGATTCTGGATATTTTCAGCTCTATTTTTCAAGCCGAAGCCACTACGAACTTTGCACTGGAATCCCATCCCTGTCTGGCTCTGATGTCTTACGGACCGGAATTTATCCATGCCTTATTTGAAAACCGTGATATTGATCTTTCCAGTCCTGTTTATTCTCAGCTGGCTGCTGTTTTGAAACAGCCCCAGTTTACTTTTACCGCAAACGAAGTTTCCTGCAATTATTTTACGGTAAGCGGAATCCGGAAATTTGCTGAGACCGGTCTTTTTGACGGGCCGTATTCCTACCATCAGACACCTCTTCCGCAAGACATCCGTAAAAAAGCTATCCAGCATCTTCTGGATACCGACATGGGCTATGGCAAATGCAAGATCCTGAAGCATACGCTTCTTCCGGAAACCGGCATCCATCTTGAAGTCCTTTCGGATTATTCTGTCTTTCTCTGTTTTCTCTCAGAAAAAGGCACCTTTATCTGCATCTATCTCAAGGAAACCAGTATCGGCCAGGCACTGGATGATTACTTATGCTCTCTCTCCGAGGAAGATGCGATCTACACAAAAAAAGAAGCCCGACAGATTCTGCTCGAACTTCTTGAACGGCTCTGATCAAGAGCCTGTACTTCTGTGATATTCTCTTGTGAGCTTTTCCAGGAATCTGTCTGTCTCCCCGGAAGCAACCTGCTTCTCCGGGAGGCTGATAAACTTATCCAGAATTCCGGATATCTCTTTTCTTATGGATTCTTCTACTTTCAACTCATCCTCTGTCTTTTCAAAGTCTTCCTGGCTGTGTACACTTCGATACGCCAGAAGATATACCTTAAGTGCCTCTTCGGATTTTCTCTCCTGCCATGCATTCCAGAAACAGTCCAGAGCCTTATCCATCTGGAACAGGTAGCTGTATGCACAGCCCTGATTATGAAAAATCCTCTCCCTCATCTCATCCGTAAACTCTGCAGCGTCGCCTTTATCAATAAGCTTCTGGTAAACACGGATAGCCCCGACGTACATCCGGTTCTCCATAAGCGCATCTCCTTTTCGCTTTTCGCGGATATCTTCTGATTCACTGTTCCGTGTTTCAATTCTTCCATTCAGACTCTTAAGTTCCTCATAGGCAAGATAATTGATCTCTTTAAAAACAGGATACAATATCTCCTCAAGTCCTGCATCCTTTCCGATATACGGACGAAGCTTCGCTGCAAGTTTCGGAAGCTCCAGCTCATCCTCAAGCCATGTACACAGCTTCCGGTTGATCAGAGAGCTGTCTATAAGATACAGATTGTTATAAAGATAATAGCAGAGCTCTTCTATGGAATAGATATTGGTGCTGATATTCTCAATGTAAAAAGGCTTCTCTGCTTTTTTTACCTGACATAAAATATATCCGCTCATGCCTGTTTCCTTTCTTCTGTCTCATCCCAACGTACCAGCTCCTTCCAGATCTTTCCGCTGGAAGGATACATTTCCCCGAATCCAAGATCCTTCACTGTGATCTCACAGTCTTCAGATGACACATATTTAAGCTCCAGGGACAGCCTTGTAGTTCGATTTGGTCTCTCAGGCAGCCCTTCCAATGCCATAGCCACACGTTTTTTCTCAGATTCTCCGGGAATACCCACAACAAATACAAGCTCACTGGTGTCATCCAGGATCAGTTCGCAGTGCGCTCCACATTCATACCAGTTATATCCACCCT
Organism: Blautia aquisgranensis; assembly: GCF_040096615.1. NCBI lineage: Bacteria > Bacillati > Bacillota > Clostridia > Lachnospirales > Lachnospiraceae > Blautia > Blautia aquisgranensis. Next base: position 48,671 of record NZ_JBBMEJ010000012.1, on the reverse strand, counting down.
CGATCAGAGGATAATATGCCGGTGAGCCCATTACACGCATATCCATTCCCACATCTGTAGTCACCAGTGAATCGCTTAAGAAACGATAGCCCTTGAGTTTCTTATCTTCCAGGCGGTCTTTTCCCGCTATGCAGGCTCCTTTTGCAAAAAGGTTGTTGCCGTAGAACACCTTGCGTCCCTGATGGCAGAGGAGCTTCACCGACTGCTGTGCCCACTTCTGGTCAAAGCCCTCTCCTGTAATCTGCACACTGGAAAAGAGCTCTTTTCCCAGTGTCTTATTTACAAAACGGTAAAACTCCACATCACGGATCTCATCCTCCGGTGCCAGCTCTGTACTAACCGGATCTTCCATTTTTACAAGAACAGGTCTGGCTGATCCGTTGATCGTCAGCTTGCGGAAAGTTACCTTATCGTTGGCAAAAGCATACCATCCCACGCTTCGGTTCCATGTTTCTCTTTTCTGACCGAGCGCATAATAGTAAAAACTCTCGCCGTAATCCATAAGCATATATTTTTCTTTTGAAAAACCAGCCAATTCACAGGCTTTCTGGTAATTTCTCACCTGTGTTCCTGTGAGACCCGGAGATGTAATACATAAGCATTTTGTATTTTTTATAATATCCTGAATTCCCAGAAATTTCAGGATTTCTCGCAGATAATGTGCCATCAGCTCTTCCGGAGTTTTTTCTTCGCCTGCTACCTGCATTTTCTCTTCCTTGCAACAGATATCATAGATATTTCCTATCATGATCCCGCCTTTTTCCCTGGCAAAATATTCCGCCTCCAGTCCGACACAGTAATCATCCTGTCCGGTACGGTAGCAGATACAGCCCGGTGCCTCATACTGGCTGCTTCCCACTTTCATGGAAAGAGAGCGGGCTTCCTCTGCTTTTCTGTCGTAATAACAGATCTGTGTATATTCTTTTCCAATATCGATTCCTATGATCAGATCACGAATTTCATTCATCTTTCGGGTTCCTTCTCTATGACAAACATTTCATTGACGTACTGTTCCTGGCGGAGATACTGTGCAAGCTTCTCCTTCACTTCGGATTCTTTTTCCAGCTTCCGTGCACAGAGAATCTGATTGATCAGCTGATATTTGCTGGAAGCTCTGTCATCTATCTGGTTCATGGTGATCACTTTTTCTTCGGTTTTATGCACTCCGTCTGCTGCTTCAGCCTGGAAATAATACCGCAGTGTCTCCCCGTAAAACAATGTAAATGTTTTCACAAAAATCCCCTGATAGACATTACGGAGCGGCTCGCTCTTATATTCCGGCACAGTTCCAAGTCCCGTATCCAGACAGTAATACAAAATAACAGTATCCTCCGGTGAACCATGATATTCTACAAAGGTCTTATCATCCAGCTGATATGGCCTCAAAAGCGACTGATCCAGCTCATGGAAAAACTCAAATACCATGCTTTTCTTCACGCAGGATTCCAGAAGCTCTCCTTCAAACTTAAGCAGTGCCTCATCCGGTTCTTTCTCCTCAGAAAGAATCTTCAAAAGTGCCAGATCGCAGATATGGCCTGCCGGCCACTCCTTTTCTTTCAGGGATTTCAGATATTCCCTAAGGCACGGTGTCTCCGGCTTCTCCTTTACAAACATTCCGTAAGACATCTGTGTGAGATATGCACCGATCACGCGCTCTTTTCCGGAATGGCTGATATAAGCCTTAAGGATCTCCTCGCCTTCTTCCCGGTAATCTGCCGTAAACATCAGAAGTGACAGAATCCTCTCTTCCAGATTATAGGTATCCATCTCAAAACCCGTCGCACTTTTCCAGATGTCAAAAAGCTCATCCACCGGTCCGAAGCGGAACTTCATCAGATACTGTAAGATTACCTCATCATAAATTCCCTTACGATATACATAAGAAGCAAGCGCGATCAGTTCTTCATCCTCTGCACCGTCACAACGGATGATCATACGGCTCACAAGTTTTAAGAGAGCGCGCTCATCGACTCCTTCAAAACCGAAGGCTTCCACTACGCTCATGGCCTGCGGGAACAGGCCTCTCTGGATCAGGATCGTAAGCAATGTCTTCTTGTCGACCATGGCATATTCTCTGTAATCCATCATTTCCAGATAGACATCCAGATCCTCGCCCTGCACATGTGCACTGTAGTAGTCCAGGATTCTTTTTCTCACAAGGCGCTTGTACTCCTCTGTAAAAGCATCAGAAAGAACCAGTTTCTGGAAAATCCCCAGATTCTCATGGCTAATCTCTTGTCTCTCACAGTAATAAAGCAGCACCCCCGGCTCATCTGCACCCTTATCCAGTACAGCCGAAACCATCTCCCTGTCATCAAACAGCGGAGAGCGGTTATAGTCCACCGTATCCGCATAACGTCTCTGCTTTTCATCCTGGAAAAGAATAGCTGCATCCTCTGTATAAACACGCGGATAGGCAATTCCATGCACACACGGATAGATCTCTTCCTGTTTCATCTGTCTGTGACGGACGATCACACTGCGTACCTTCGGATCATCGGTGTACAGACGGCAGGTAAACATCCTGGAGGCGATCACCTGCGCCTCCTCGCTGTCCTCTGGCTCCTTCATAAATTCCTGATAAACAGCAGCATAATTCTCATTCATCCTGCCTTCCCGAAGCTTCTGGAAAGCGAATTCTTTCATATTATCATGATAACTCTCATAAGTCTGCGGATCTCTGTCCTTCTCTGCAATGATGCAGGCGTAAAGATAAGCTCTCTTTGCATCACCCAATGTATTATTGTTGTATGTAAAATACATAAGAAGCGGTTTCGGCAGGACTCTTCTGTAAGATGTATCCAGTGTCTCCACATAATACTCGTAAAGTCTCGTGATCCGGATACCACGGTCTACTGCTGCGGAAAACCAACGGAAATATTCCGGCTTTCTCGGATTTCCTTTCATAACATATTTGCAGATTGCTTCCACAGTATCATCTGTCGGAAATGCCTCACAGCCCATGACCATTGCACGATACAGGCTCTCATTAAATGTCTTCTCGTAACCGGAAAGATAAGTCAGGCGCATTACAAGCTCCTCGGTCAGCATCTTCTCTTTTCCCGCAAAGAGAAATACCTGCGCCCAGAAACGGTTCATTCTGTGAAGCAGGGACATATCGCTGCAGATGCTGTTCCATGCCTCCAGATACAGAAACGGACTGGTGCAACCACGCTCAAAGAGTTCTTCCATCAGAAAGATCTTTCTGGACGGAGAGAGATTCTGATCCATCTCAAACACCAGCTTCAGAAGGATAAAACTGTCCTCCTTCTGCATCTGGAAATTCTGTATCTTACGCAGCGCCTGGGATCTGTCACTGTAGATACCAGTCTGTGCACAGAGATAAAGATAGATTCCGGCAAATTCCAGTTCATTATGATGGAAGGACTTGTTCTGATAACGGGAAAGAATCTCACCTGCTTTCTCATCATCCCCTTCCAGGTGAAGAACATATGCTTCAAACAGCTGGTATTCCGGATACTGCTGCCCGCTCTCGCCCAGCCTTTTAAATCTTTCATGGGCATTGGCCGTCCAGGTCTGAAAATCCATATGCCCGCAGATATAGTCCAGATATTCTTTCAACATTTCAGCCCGGTACTGTTTCTCAAGAAGATCAATATTTACGGTACTCTCTGTTCCACGGGATGCAAGAACCTTATAGACAAGCTCCTGATAAGGTGTCTTTACAATGATCTCACCATACTGATTGCCTTTTCCAAGTTTCTCACGGTGGATCACATAATTCACCTCACAGGTGCTTCCAATAAAATCATCCTCCGTGATCACATGCTTCCCGGTCTCCAGAAAATCTCCGTTGATCTCGATATCTGCTCTTAAATGTCCCCATCCGCTCCTGTGAATGTAAAGTGCTTCCTGAATAGATTCCCTGACATCAAAAAAGCTGGCTTCCTGTCTGTTCAGCTCAAGCGTTACCTTATCCTTGACACCGGCAGCTATGAGAAATTCCTCCAAGTGCTGATAGGTTACCGGCTGCTGGGACATTCCGGCATACAGAGCCTTGATCTTCTTACTCTGGTCTTTCAGAACCAGTGGAAAATGCTTCTCTGTAAAGATCCGGTATGCCTCGTGCATATCCCCCTTCGCAATACGGGTAAAGCCTTCCAGGGATGTGACCTTCACCCCTGAGCTCTTTACCTCTTCCGTTCCGGCTGTCACCTTAAATGGAAGCCGGTATTCTCCGATACTTGTGGTAAAGTACAGCCATCCCTCAAAACTCTCTCCCGGCTCCATGCCCTCTGCATCCACACCATAAGGCATCCGTACCGTTGTCCCGGAAAAGCGGTCAAATCCAGGCACCAGCCGTCTGTCCGATGACGTTACAAATCCACTGATCCTGCGATTATCGTCTGTTCCGAAATATATTTCCTTCTTCGCAGTGTCTCCTGCCTTCAGCGTGACAGAAATGTCCTCCTGCGAAAACAGAAGCTTTGGCTGTTCATAAATAAATTTTCCGTTAAGAAGCTGTTCTATCCTCTTTTTCAAAATATGTACTCCTCATTGTATACACTGTTATTATCACTCATATTTTATGATTATACACCAGAACCAAAACAGGTGCAACAGGTGTTCCCCTTTGTCCGAAGCAGAATCTTTTTGTTGGAAAAGCACGAAAAGCATGTCCTTTTCATAAAATATATGGAAATCCCCTTTGAGGTGAATCTTTGAAAACTTTCCCAAAACCGTTGTCTGCCCAAAAAGAGCAGTACTATCTCATGCGCTTCCAAAGGGGCGATCCGGAAGCAAAAAATATCCTGATCGAGCATAATCTCCGCCTGGTTGCCCACGTCGCAAAAAAATATCAGAACTGCGATGAAGATCCGGATGATCTTATCTCCATCGGCACCATAGGTCTTATTAAAGCCATCTCCACCTTCGACGCAAATCGTGCCTCCAGACTTTCCACTTATGCAGCCCGCTGTATCGACAACGAGCTTCTTATGATGCTGCGCTCGCGCAAAAAGCGTGCAAGAGAAGTCTCACTCTATGATCCTATCGGCACAGACCGGGAAGGCAACGAGATCAGTCTTCTTGATGTAATTGAAAGCCCGCCGGTTGATATCGTGGAAGACTGTTATACCCGCGACAACATTACTCTTCTTCTCCGACACATTTCAAAACTGCTTTCTCCCAGGGAATATCAGGTCATCTGCTGTCGCTACGGTCTTAACTGCCAGGAGCCTCTGACCCAGCGAGAAATTGCCGGTAAGCTTTCTATCAGCCGTTCCTATGTATCCCGTATCGAAAAAAATGCGCTTCATAAGCTGCGCGCTCTTTTTCCCGAAAATGAATAGAGGGGAGAACGTATTCCCGTTCTCCCCTGCAACAATACTTACTCACCTCTCCGGAGAATATCAAATACCTCCGGTGTCTCCGTAAGCTTCACATAAATTCTCTGCTGTGCATGTGGTGCGCTCTCCATGGACTCGCCCTCTTCATTGTAGATAGCTTTCACAGTGACCGGAATATTTCTTCCATCCGGTTTCATAATCTCGATAGTCTCTCCCACAGAAAACTTGTTTCTCTGTGTCAGTCTTGCATAACCCCGTTCATCAATCTCCTCCGCAAATCCAAGATAAGTATATTCTCTCACATACGTATTACTGTCATAGATCTGCGTATTCTCATCCGGCTTTCCATAGAAAAATCCGGTTGTAAACTGACGATAGGTACAGTTCGAGATCTGCTCCTGATACCACGGCATATTGGCACGGTATTTCTCCGGACTTTCCAGACAGTCATCAATTGCCTTGCGGTAAGTTCTTGCCACAGTTGCCACATAAAGAGCTGTTTTCATACGGCCTTCGATCTTAAGACTGTCAATGCCGCTTGTGAGCACATCTTCCATATGCTCTACCATGCAAAGGTCCTTGGAATTAAAGATAAATGTACCTCTCTCATTCTCAAATACCGGCATATATTCTCCCGGACGTTTCTCCTCAACAACGGAATATTTCCATCTGCACGGGTGTGTACAGGCTCCATGGTTGGCGTCTCTTCCTGCCATAAAATTGCTTAAAAGGCATCTTCCTGAATAGGAAATACACATAGCCCCGTGGATAAATGTTTCGATTTCCATATCATCCGGAATATGTGCACGGATCTCACGGATTTCCTCCAGAGAAAGCTCTCTGGCACTTACCACACGCTTCGCACCGAGATTATACCAGAAGCGGTATGTCTCATAATTCGTGTTATTGGCCTGTGTGCTGATATGACGTTCAATCTCCGGGCAGATTTCCTTCGCATACATATAGATTCCCGGATCCGCAATGATCAGTGCATCCGGACCGATCTCCCTGAGTTCTTTCAGATATTCTCTTACTCCCTCAAGATCGCTGTTATGCGCCAGGATATTCACTGTCACATAAACTTTTACGCCATGCTCATGTGCGAATGCAATGCCCTCACACATATCTTCTTTTGAAAAATTCTTTGCCTTTGCACGAAGTCCAAAGGCTTCTCCGCCGATATAAACGGCATCTGCACCATATATGACGGCAACCTTCAAAACCTCAAGGCTGCTCGCCGGAACCAAAAGTTCTGGTCGTTTCATAAGCCTGTTCTCCTGTTTTTATGCTTACGGCAGCACCGTCGCCCAACGGAAGTACGGATGTACGCAGTATCGGGCTGTGCGTCAGCTGCCAGAGATATTCTCTCATTCTCTTATAAATTGTCCGGTTTCGCCGCTCCACAAGATAATGAGACTCTATAAGATCTCCCTCCTGCAGCACGTTATCTGATACGAGCACACTTCCCTCTTTCATCAGGCGCAGCACATCCGGAAGCCAGTAGATATACTGTCCCTTTGCTGCATCCATAAAAATCAGGTCAAAAGTACCGGTAAGCTCCTTCAGAATCTCTCCGGCATCCCCTTCAAGAAGTGTGATCTGCTCTTCTCTTCCTGCACGTCTGAAATTTTCTTTTGCAACAGGAATCCTTTTTTCGTAATTTTCTATGGTAACGATCTGAACATCCTCCGGTCCATATTCACACATAAGAAGTGTGGAGAAGCCAACGGCAGTCCCCACCTCCAAAATCCGCTTTGGCTGTTTCATGGCCAGAAGCATCCTCATAAAACTCTGCATATCCCTTCGGATGATCGGTACCCGGTCCTTAAGTGCCCGGCTCTCTAACTCCTGCAGAAAAGGAGTATTTCCCATATCAAGAGAATTGATATAGGTTTTCATTCGTTCTTCTACGATCACTGGCTCTTCGATCCTTCCTCATTCTCTTCTCCTGCCAGCACGGCCATGATCCTGGTCGGTGTGTATGCTGTGCTGAGAAGATATGTACCGGCCTTGATCTGTCCGTGATATGCAGACATTCTCTCCTGCACTGCAAATGCAAGCGCGCTCTTCACAAGTCCTTTCTGTTCCAGTGTCTTACCAACCTTATATGCAGATGCACCATCTTTTACAACTACAGTAACCTGTTGTCCCTCACCCGGGCTCATGGCCTGCTGGTTAAACACATCATATCCGAACTGATATGCGGATCTTCCGACCCAGATCAGAAATACAATGATGCAGATATACAGGGCGATCTTAAATACCCCTCCGGCCAGAAAAACGCCGGCCCTGCCTACCTTGTCTCTTGTGTCTGCCATAGTCTTTCTTCCTCCTATAGATCAGGAATCTGTATGTCTATCCCGGCTACCAGTGTCCTGCATATTCTCTGCATCAGTCTGCACAGTGCAAGCTCCGCATCCAGATAGGCATTTACTCTCAGGTTCTGTCTTAGACTGGCCGACTCCAGATTGAGCTGTTCCGCTATGTGAAACAGCTCATCCTGATTCGCCTGGCTTTGCAGTCTGAAATTATCTCCACGGAATCTCATCACCCTCGCCTTAAGCTCAGGATCCTTATCAAGCTCTGCAGCCTGCTTCTGATATTCCTGGTATTCTTCACTTCTGTGCACAGCATCGAGAAGCCTCTCAATGTCCATGCTGATCTCATCCATGCCTTATGCCTCCATGATGATCGGCAGGATCATCGGGCTTCTCTTGGTACGTTTCCACAGATATTCACCAAGTGCATCCTTCACCTCTGTCTTGATCTTGCCCCAGTCTGTGATATTATTCTCCAGGCAGGAATCCAGCGCAGTCTCCACAACCTGTCTTGCATGCTCCATAAGATCCTCGGATTCTCTTACGTATACAAATCCTCTGGAAACGATATCCGGTCCTGCAAGAACCACATTGCTGTGACGCTCCAGTGTCATAACTACGATCATAATTCCATCCTCAGACAGATGCTGGCGGTCACGAAGTACGATATTTCCCACATCACCTACTCCAAGTCCGTCTACAAAGATCGCTCCTGTGTGAACACTTCCTGTTACCTTTGCACTCTGTCCATCCAGTTCCAGAACATTTCCGGAGGAAAGAATGAAGATATTCTCCTTCGGGATTCCAAGATCCTCCACAATATGCTTCTGTGCTGTCAGATGACGGTACTCACCGTGGATTGGGATCGCATATTTCGGTTTTACAAGGGAGTAGATCAGCTTGATCTCCTCCTGGCAGGCATGTCCGGAAACATGGACATCCTGGAAGATAACCTTTGCGCCTTTCATGGACAGCTCATTGATAACCTTGGAAACTGCTTTTTCATTTCCGGGAATCGGGTTGGAGCTGAAAATGATCGTATCATTCGGCTTGATGGTGATCTTTTTATGGATGTTGGCTGCCATACGGGAAAGTGCTGCCATGGACTCACCCTGGCTTCCTGTTGTGATCAGGACAACCTTGTCATCCGGGTAATTCTTCACCTGGTCGATCTCGATCAGTGTATTCTCCGGAATCTGCAGATAGCCAAGCTCTGATGCTACGGAAATAACATTGACCATGCTCCGGCCCTCTACAGCAACCTTTCTTCCAAAACGGTATGCTGTGTTGATGATCTGCTGCACACGGTCCACATTGGAAGCAAAAGTAGCAATGATGATCCTGGATGTACGGTATTCATTAAACAGATTGTCAAATACATGTCCCACTGTACGCTCGGACATGGTAAAGCCCTGTCTCTCTGCATTGGTACTCTCACACATCAGTGCAAGAACGCCCTTCTTGCCGATCTCTGCAAAACGCTGCAGATCAATGGCATCTCCGAATACCGGTGTATAGTCTACCTTAAAGTCTCCTGTGTGTACCACGATTCCCACCGGAGAGTAGATTGCAAGTGCGGAGGCATCCTGGATACTGTGGTTGGTCTTAATGAACTCCACAGCAAAATCTCCCAGATTGATCACCTGTCCGTGCTTCACTTCTTTCAGCTTGGTGGAACGCACAAGATTGTGTTCCTTAAGCTTATTGCGGATCAGTCCCAGTGTAAGCTTGGTCGCATAGATCGGAACATTGATCTCCTTGAGCACATACGGAAGTGCTCCGATATGATCCTCATGTCCGTGTGTGATCACAAATCCCTTGACCTTGGAAATATTTTCCTTAAGGTAGGTCACATCCGGAATGACAAGATCGATTCCCAGCATGTCGTCCTCCGGGAAAGAAAGTCCGCAGTCTACGACTACAATACTGTCCTCATACTCAAAGGCTGTAATGTTCATTCCGATCTGCTCCAGACCGCCTAACGGGATGATCTTAAGCTTCGAGGATGATCTGCGGCTGTTTTTCCGACCGGATGGTCTGCCACTGTTCTTTGCCGGTCTCTGTGTGTTCCGGCTTACGTTCTTCACTGTAGCGCCGGCTGCTGTCTTCTTCGCTGCCGGGCGGAACGGTTTGTCCTGACGGTTCTTATTATTGCCGCCACGATATTGTCTCGTCCTTGCTCCAGCGTTCCTCTGTCTTGGTGCCTGTCTTCTGGCGCCGCCTGCGGAAGCCTGGTTTCTGCTTTCCGCGTTTCTGTTGTCACCGTTGTTCTCGCTTTTCAAAAATCGCTCCTCCATTCAAAATTCACGTCATCCAGCATCTGCTGAAAAACTGCGTATACAGCCTGAAGCTCATCCTCATCCTCGATCATTTCATAACAAGCTTCAGTGCTTCCCGGAGCCGAAATGTCCTTAAGAATATATGCATCTGCTTCCTCATCCTGTGAATCGGACACCAAAAGATAAGTCACACCCGCAATGTTGGTCTGCTCCTCTACATAAAACTCAGCAGCTGTGCCGTCGTCTGACTGAAATATTATTTTTTCCATATTTAATTCTTCCTTATCCGTTCTTCTGAAAATATCTGTGTCTTATGCTCTTGCGTCTTCCTGCTCCTGCGCTTTTCGATGCGCCGCTGCATCCAGATATCCCTGCAAAATAAAGACTGCCGCTACCTGATCCAGATACTGCTTGCGGTTCTCCTTATGCACGCCTGTCTCTTCCAGTGTGCGGTCCGCAGCCATGGTCGTCAGTCTCTCATCCCACATAACAACAGGCAGGCCTGTACGTTTCTCCAGCATTTCCTTGAATTCCAGAGATTTCTCAGCCCGCTCTCCTACGGTATTGTTCATATTCTTCGGATATCCAAGCACGATCTCCGTAACCTGATACTCCGAAATGATTTCTTCAATACGTGCCAGTGTACGACGAAGCTTGTTCTCCTGCTTGCGCCATACAGTCTCCACTCCCTGGGCTGTCAGACCAAGGGGATCGCTCACTGCAACGCCCACTGTCTTCGAGCCATAGTCCAGTCCCAGTATCCTCATGATCAGCGTTCCCAGGACTTGTTCTTGATATACTCGGTGAGAAGCTCCTCTACCAGCTCATCACGCTCCACCTTCATGATCATGCTTCTCGCACCCTTGTGGCTTGTGATGTAGGTCGGGTCTCCGGACATAATATATCCTACGATCTGATTCACCGGATTGTAGCCCTTCTCATCCATTGCATTGTACACCAGATCCAGTACTTCTTTTACCTGAAGCTCCTGATCCGGTTTCGTTCTGAAATACTGTGTATTTCCCAGATTATTCTCTGCCATTGTCTCTCACGTCCTTAAAATATATTCTTTTTTATTTTAATATAAATTTACATAAATTACAATCTAAAATTTCATGCACCTGTTAGCATTTCAGGATATTGTCTGTAAATATTTTATATCCTTCTTTACTCCACGGCTTCTCCTGTCAGGATATGTTCTTCCAGAAAGCCCTCAGCCTTTACCTTTATGATGTCATTTACCCCATAACTGTCCGCTTTTTTTACTGCTGTCTTTATATATTCACGGCTGTGTCCGAGATACCAGGTCTGATCATTCTTCTCATATTCTTCTTCTATAAGGATCTCCAGCTCTTTTCCAAGCATGGCTTCCTCATAATCTCTTGCATGACGGTGATGCATCTCGATCATTTTTTCACTTCGTGCTGCTTTTTCAGCCTCCGTCAGCTGTCCGGCCATGGCAGCTGCCTTTGTTCCCTGTCTTCTGGAGTACTTGAAGATATGCGTCTCATAAAAATGAATGCTGTCCACAAAGTCATAGGATTTCTTGAATTCCTCCTCTGATTCCTGCGGGAAGCCCACGATCACATCCGTGGTCAGCGCAGGTGCACCATATACCTCTCTTAGGAGCTCACAGCGCTCTCTATACTCTCCGCTCCGGTATCTGCGGTTCATTCTCTCCAGAGTCTCATCACAGCCGCTCTGCAGGGAAAGATGAAAATGCGGGCAGACCTTTGGCAGTGCCGCGATACCTTCCGCAAATTCTCTTGTAACGATTCCCGGCTCCAGGGAACCGAGGCGGATTCTCTTGATTCCCTCGATTTCATGCACTGCACGGATCAGGGAAAGCAGTGTCTCTTTCTTTTCTTCCGGGAAGTCCACACCATAGGAGCTTAAGTGGATTCCTGTAAGCACGATTTCTTTATATCCCTTTGCAGCAAGTGAACGTACTTCCTTCAGTACGCTTTCGATGTTACGGCTTCTCACACGGCCTCTTGCATAGGGAATAATACAGTACGTACAGAACTGGTTACAGCCGTCCTGTACCTTGATATATGCTCTTACGTGCTCCGCGGTATGATTGATGGAAAGATCCTCATACTCCTTTGTCTGATTGATCTTGATCACATGCGAACCATGTCCCGGCTTGTCCTCTGCATATTCAGCCAGTGCTTCCACAATGTTTCCTTTCTGGTTGTTTCCCAGCACAAGGTCAATGGCTTCGTCCTTTTCCAGCTTTTCGCCACCGGTCTGGACATAGCAGCCGGTTGCCACGACAATGGCATCCGGATTCATTTTTTTTGCCTTGTGGAGCATCTGTCTTGATTTTCTGTCTGCAATATTTGTAACCGTACAGGTATTGATCACATAAATATCTGCTCCCGGCTCAAAAGGCACGATCTCATAGCCTGCCTCCTCCAGGAGCTGCTGCATTGCCTCTATTTCGTAGGCATTTACCTTGCAGCCTAAGTTGTGTAATGCAACTTTATTTCCCATTTTTCCTCACTTTTTATACAATTTCACTAATTATTAAAACATTTTTTATCTCTTTTCACCTTGACTTTTTGAAAGCTGACAGGTAAGATGAAAGCTGTAAATACAAAAATCTATCAAGGGAGGTTATTATAATGAAAACAGCTAAAATCTCACTGAACTCCATCGATAAGGTGAAGGCATTCGTAAACGAGATCAGCAAATTCGACTGCGATTTTGATTTAGTGTCCGGAAGATATGTGATCGATGCAAAATCCATCATGGGTATCTTCAGCCTGGATCTTTCCAAGCCAATCGACCTCAACATCCACGCAGACGGTGCTGCTCTGGATAACGTTATGCAGATTATTTCCAAATATACAATCGAGTAATCTTCATGTATATTTGAGAGGAACTGTATCAGATACAGTTCCTCTTTTTTCATATCTGACAGAGACACTTTTTAGCTGTGCTCTCCCTTTTTTATAGCGATGCAATAATTCTTGGAGTGCTATAATATTTCAATCAGCCAGGAACCCTCACCTTTCCGGGGGCCTGGCTTTCTTTTTTACAGATCATTACTGAATTTCAATGATCTCTGTTGTGTTCAGTGCAGTTTCCATCAGCTCATCAATCTTCTCAGCAAGCTTCTGTTCGGAACGGCGGATCACCTTGAGATTTGGCTTGGTTACCGGATGTTTGGCAACAAAGATCGTACAGCAGTCTTCAAACGGCTGGATTGATGTCTCGAAAGTATCGATTTTTCTGGAAATACGAACAATTTCTTCTTTATCAAAACCGATCACCGGACGGTATACAGGCAGTGTACACACCTCGTTGGTGGATGCAAGGCTCTGTAATGTCTGGCTTGCTACCTGTCCGATACTCTCACCTGTGATCAGGCCAAGACACCGGTCTTTTTTCGCAAAATGCTCTGCAATACGCATCATGTATCTTCTCATGATAATGGTAAGCTCATCATGCGGACACTGATCATAGATATAAAGCTGAATGTCTGTAAAATTAACCACATGAAGACGGATCGGTCCGCTGTATTTTGCAACAAGGCGGGCAAGATCCACAACCTTCTGTTTCGCACGCTCGCTTGTGTATGGCGGTGCATGGAAATATACAGCGTCGATCTTGACACCACGTTTTGCGATCATGTAGCCTGCAACCGGGCTGTCAATTCCACCGGACAGAAGAAGCATGGCTTTTCCGTTTGTTCCGATCGGCATTCCGCCTGCTCCCGGAATCGTCTGGGAATATACATAGATCTTATCACGGATTTCAACAGAGAGGTTCAGCTCCGGCTCATGTACATCTACGCTCGCCTCCGGGAATGCATCCAGAATACGTCCGCCAAGCTCTGCACTGACCTCCATGGAGCTGATCGGATAGGATTTTTTTGCACGACGTGTCCATACCTTGAAGCTTCCGCCAAAATCCGGATGCCACTGCTTCATATAGCCGACAACATCCTCGGCAAGCTGCTCGAATCCGGCCTCCTCATAGATCATAACCGGGCAGATGCCAACGATACCGAATACATGCTGAAGAGCGTCTACAGCCTCTTCATAATCATAGTTCTCAGGACAGAATACATAGACTCTTCCCTGCTCTTTTTTTACTTCAAACTCACCCTCGATCTTGGAGAGTGCGATCTCCATCTGATGTACGAGAGCATCCTCAAAACGATAGCGGTTTTTTCCCTTAAGGGCGATCTCCGCATATTTGATTAGAAATGCGTGTACTAACATAAAACTTCCTTTCTCCTGTATTATCGGCGTGCATATCTGCGCAGCATGGGAATAGTTTTTTCCAGATTTTCCAGACAGTAGTCTACCTCCTCAAAGGTATTCTCCTCACAGAAGCTGACGCGGACTGTACTCTCCACATCTGCTCTGTTAAGTCCCATTGCTGTCAGTGTTGCACTTGGTTTTCTCTTATGGCTGGAGCATGCACTTCCTGCGGAAATATATACCCCAAATTCCTCCATTGTATGAAGAAGCACCTCACTTCGAACGCCATGGAAAGTCACACTCATGATATGAGGCGCACCTTCTTCAAGCGGCATTCCGTTAACGGTAACATCTCCCAGTCTCTCTAAGCCTGCTGCCATACGCTCTTTCAGGTCATAGAGGTGCTGTATTTTTTTATCAAAATCTGTATAGACCATCTCAGCGGCAACTCCAAGACCTGCGATTCCCGGCACATTGTCTGTTCCGGAACGCATGCCGTTCTGCTGTCCGCCACCAAGGATCTGCGGCTGTACTCTTACTTTCTCATTGATGTAAAGGAAGCCGACTCCCTTCGGTCCGTGAATCTTATGACTACTCACAGAAAGAAGATCAATGCCCAGTTTTTTCGGATAGATCCGATACTTTCCGAAAGCCTGGATGGCGTCCACATGGAAAAGTGCCTTCGGGCTTTTTTCATGAACCATTTTTCCAATCTCTTCTACCGGCATCACAGCTCCGACTTCATTATTTACATACATCACAGATACCAGAATCGTGTCCGGACGCAGAGCCTTCTCAAGCGCATCCAGCTTTACCACACCCTGATGGTCTACGGGAAGTATGGTCACCTCATAGCCCTGTTCCTTCAGATAGGCAAACGGCTGGGCAACAGCTGCATGCTCCACTGCTGTTGTGATGACATGGTTTCCCATACGTTTGTTGGCTTCCACGCCGCCGATGATGGCAAGGTTATCAGATTCTGTTCCACCGGATGTAAAAAGAATCTCTTTTTCATTTACCTTCAAAAGTTTCGCAAGTGTCTGAGCACTGTGGCGGACGTAATTCTCCGCTTCCATGCCCTTTTTATGCATGGCAGAAGGATTTCCGAAATCTTCTGTCATGGTTTTGCAGACAATATCCTTTACTTCGTCGAAGCATCTCGTTGTCGCGGAATTGTCAAAATATGCTTCCATAATCTATTCATCCTCCAGTTGAAACATCAGAACAGAAAGTACTGCAAGTCCGGCAGTCTCTGTTCTGAGTATCCGGTGTCCCAGCGTGATCGGCTTGGCACCGGCTTCCATGGCAGCTGCCACTTCTTCTTCCTCAAAACCGCCCTCAGGTCCGATAAAAACGCCGATACTTTTTCCCGGCTCTATGGCGCGGATCAGCTCTTTTGTCTCTTTCATGCCTTTTGCAAGCTCATAAGGAATAAAAAGAACATCCAGCTCTTTTGCAAAAGCAAGGGCTTCTTTCAGCGTCATCACAGAATGAACCTCAGGCACAAGCATACGCTTGGACTGCTTCGCCGCGCTCTCTGCGATCTGCTGCCAGCGGGCAACCTTTTTCTCTGCCTTCTTGTTGTCCAGTTTTACCACACACCGTCTGGTGGATACCGGAACTACAGAGTATGCACCAAGCTCCACGGCTTTCTGAATGATCAGCTCCATCTTGTCTGCTTTCGGCAGACCCTGAAACAGATAAATGCGGTTTTTCAACTCATAATCCGGCTCCTGCACATAGAGGATATGAAGAAGCACTTCTTCTTCCTCTGTGCTGTCGATGACACAGTGATATTCTTTTTCTTTATCACTGATCCACAGCTCTTCGCCTTTTTTCATGCGGAGAACATTACGAATATGATTTACATCGCTTCCTGTGATATGGATCGCATGCTTCTCACTATCGATCTGATGAGGTTCCACAAAAAATCTCTGCATGAGATCAGTCCTTTCTTGCTGTCACAGATACCCACTCACCCTGATGTGTCACTTCCACAAGCGTAAGTCCTGCATCTTTTACAGCCTGTACCACAACGTCTTCCTTCACATCCAGAATACCGGATGTGATATAGTAAGCACCTTTTTTCATCTGTGCGACGATCACCGGTGTCAGCGGCACCAGAACATCAGCCAGGATGTTTGCTGTTACGATATCATATTTCTCATAGCCGACCTGATCCTGAACAGCTTTGTCATCGATAATGTTTCCGATCATCATGTCAAAAGATTCTTCTCTGATATCATTAGCTTCCTTGTTCTCGGACACTGCCGGAACTGCACATGGATCGAGATCTGTACCAACTACATGGCCTGCCCCAAGCTTCAGTGCAACGATTCCAAGAATACCACTTCCGGTTCCTACATCCAGAAGCTCGTCTCCCGGCTTTACGAATTTTTTCAGCTGACGGATCACAAGCTGAGTAGTCTCATGCATTCCTGTACCAAAAGCAGTTCCCGGATCAATGTGAAGGATCATCTTATCCTTATCCTCTTCCTTCACCTCTTCCCAGGACGGTACGATAAGAATATCATCCACATAAAACTGATGGAAATACTGTTTCCAGTTATTGATCCAGTCCTTATCCTCTGTCTGGGATTCTGTGATCGTAGCTTCTCCGATATCTACAAAACTTCTCAGATCCTCAAGTGCAGCTCGTACATCCTTCAGAATTGCCTCTGTATCTGCATCCTCCTCCAGATAAAAGTTCAGATACGCAATGCCGTCATCTGCCGGTCCTTCAGGCATGATATCCACGAACATCTGCGCCTTGTCCTCATCGGTCAGCGGCTGCTTGTCCTGAATCTCTACGCCTTCGATTCCCACTTCGGCAAGTGTACAGATCACGATATCCTCTGCCTCTGTTTTTGTCTTAAGTGTAAAACGGTTCCATTTCATATTTTTATATCTCCTTATGCTGTGTACACATCTATGGATTTCTTTTCCTGTCTATCGCCCATTTCTCTTCATCTGTAAATAGGCACTTCTTTTAATATACACGAATACAGTAAAAAAAGAAAGAGGCTTTTTGCGCCTCTTTCCTCTTTTTGATCTATTTACTCGTCCTCAAGCTTCTCTTTGAATTTTTCAAAAATATTCTTTTTCTTTTTTTCAGTTTTTTCTGAAGTCTCTGCTGTACTCTCTGTTACCGGACGGTTTCCGCATGCGGCATCAAAAGCTTCCAGAGCTTTTTTCGCTTCTGCATTAAGGTTCGTCGGTGTCTGAACGACCAGTGTTACATAATGGTCACCACGAACGTTCTTGTTACGCAGTGACGGAACACCTTTGCCTTTCAGACGGATTCTTGTATCAGTCTGTGTTCCCGGCTTCACCTCATAAGTAACCTCGCCGTCAACAGTATTGATACGCATCTCACCGCCAAGTGCAGCCTGAGCAAATGTGATCGGAGCTGTTGAAAAGATATTCATATCCTGTCTCTGGAAGATCGGATGACGGGCTACATTTACCTCGACCAGCAGATCTCCTCTGGCACCGCCGTTGGTTCCCGGCTCACCCTTCTCACGGATACGAATACACTGACCATTGTCAATACCAGCCGGTACAGATACCTGAATCTTCTTTCTGGAAGATGTATATCCGGTTCCGTGGCAGGCACTGCATTTATCCTTGATCACCTTACCGGTTCCGTTACAGTCCGGACAGGTCTGAACATTACGTACCATACCAAACATGGACTGCTGGGTATAAACGATCTGACCCTGACCTTTACATTTCGGACAGGTTACCGGTGAAGTTCCCGGCTTCGCACCGGTTCCGTGGCATGTGGTACACTCATCTTTCAAAACGATCTCCAGCTCTTTCTCGCATCCGAAAACCGCTTCCTCAAAAGTAATGTTCACACGTGCACGAAGGTTGGCCCCCTTCATCGGTCCGTTATTGGCCCGTCTGCTTCTGCCTCCGCCGCCGAAAAGGTCTCCGAAAATATCTCCGAAGATATCTCCCATATCTGCGCCGTTGAAGTCGAATCCGCCAAAGCCGCCGGCTCCGCCTCCGCCGCCATTTTCGAACGCTGCATGACCAAACTGATCATACTGTCTTCTCTTATCGGCGTCACTTAATACGGAATAAGCCTCTGTAGCTTCTTTGAATTTCGCCTCAGCCTCTTTATCACCCGGATTTACATCCGGGTGATATTTCTTGGCCAGCTTACGATATGCTTTTTTTAATGTTGCGTCGTCGGCGTTTTTATCTACACCTAAGACTTCATAATAATCTCTTTTATCAGCCATTGTTATTTATTTCCTACTTGTCTTAGACTTCCTTGTAATCAGCATCTACAACATCATCGCCGTATCCTGCTTCATTTCCGCCCTGAGCACCAGCGTTTCCGCCCATGTTGCCCATATCCGGTCCAGGACCAGCCTGACCCTGAGCTCCCTGAGTCTGCTCATACATCTTGGAGAACAGTTTCTGTGCGCTTTCCATCATCTTCTCCTGTGCAGCCTTGATGTCTGCTACCTGAGAATCTGTAAGCTCCTGAGCGTTTGCTGTCTGAGCAAGAAGATCTTTCAGTGCATTTAAGTCAGCCTCAACGCTTGCTTTATCGTTTGCGTCAAGCTTGTCTCCAGCTTCTTTCAGTGCATTCTCAACCTGGAATACCATGGAGTCTGCATTGTTTCTTGTGTCGATAGCCTCTTTACGTTTCTTATCCTGAGCCTCGAACTCAGCTGCTTCTTTAACAGCTTTGTCGATATCGGAATCAGACATGTTAGAACCAGCTGTGATTGTGATGTGCTGCTCTTTACCTGTTCCAAGATCCTTAGCGGATACATTAACGATACCGTTGGCATCGATATCAAATGTTACCTCGATCTGCGGAACACCACGACGTGCTGGCGGGATTCCATCCAGACGGAACTGTCCAAGGGATTTGTTGTCTTTCGCGAACTGACGCTCACCCTGTACAACGTTGATATCTACTGCTGTCTGGTTATCTGCTGCTGTAGAGAAGATCTGGCTCTTCTTTGTAGGAATTGTAGTATTTCTCTCGATCAGACGAGTTGCGATACCACCCATTGTCTCGATAGACAGAGACAGCGGAGTAACATCCAGAAGAAGGATATCACCGGCACCTGCATCTCCTGCAAGTTTACCACCCTGTACGGAAGCACCAAGAGCAACACACTCATCCGGGTTCAGGTTCTTGCTTGGCTCTTTGCCCGTTAACTGTCTTACCTTATCCTGTACTGCCGGGATACGTGAAGATCCACCAACCAGAAGTACCTGGCCAAGCTCGGAAGCTGTGATACCAGCGTCAGACAGTGCACGGCGAACCGGGTCAGCTGTCATCTCTACAAGATCATGTGTCAGCTCATCGAATTTAGCTCTTGTAAGGTTCATATCGAAATGCTTCGGTCCCTCAGCTGTAGCTGTGATGAACGGAAGGTTGATGTTTGTTGTTGTTGCGGAAGAAAGTTCTTTTTTCGCTTTCTCAGCTGCCTCTTTCAGTCTCTGAAGAGCCATCTTATCGTTGCTAAGATCTACACCCTCTGTTCTCTTGAACTCAGAAAGCATGTAGTCTGTGATCTTCTTATCAAAGTCATCACCACCAAGACGGTTGTTACCAGCTGTGGAAAGAACCTCGATAACGCCATCGCCGATCTCAATAACAGATACATCGAATGTACCACCACCAAGGTCGTATACCATGATCTTCTGCTCTTTCTCATTGTCAAGACCATATGCAAGAGCTGCTGCTGTAGGCTCGTTGATGATACGTTTTACATCAAGACCTGCGATCTTACCAGCATCTTTGGTTGCCTGACGCTGAGCATCGTTGAAGTAAGCTGGAACAGTGATAACTGCCTCTGTTACTTTCTCTCCAAGATATGCCTCTGCATCCTTTTTCAGTTTCTGAAGGATCATTGCGGAGATCTCCTGCGGAGAATATTTCTTCTCATCAATTGTTACACGATAATCTGTACCCATCTCTCTCTTGATGGAAGAGATTGTTCTGTCTGCGTTTGTAACAGCCTGACGTTTTGCAGGCTCACCTACAAGACGCTCTCCTGTTTTTGTGAATGCTACAACGGATGGTGTTGTTCTTGCGCCTTCTGTATTTGCGATAACCGTCGGCTGTCCACCTTCCATTACGGCTACACAGCTGTTTGTTGTACCTAAGTCAATACCAATAATCTTTCCCATGATTTTTTCCTCCTGTTTTAATCTGTATCTGTAAAATTACTGTCTGTCAATATTAGTTAGCTACCTTGACCATACTGTGGCGTACCACGAAATCCTTGTAGGTGTAACCCTTCTGGAATTCCTCCACCACGATATTCTCGCCAACCTCTTCATCCTCCACATGCATTACTGCGTTATGGAAATCCGGGTTGAACTCCTTACCAACTGCCTCGATAGGTTTCACACCCAGGTCATCCAGTGTGGTAGTCAGCTGCTTATAGATCATTTTCATTCCATCTGCAAAAGCATCGCCTTCCTGTGCCTGTGCAAGACCTCTTTCGAAGTTATCCACAACCGGCAGGATCTTTTCTACGATCTCTTTTGCTCCGATGATGTACATGCTGGATTTTTCTTTTTCTGTTCTTTTACGGAAATTATCAAATTCAGCCATTGTACGCTTCAGGCGATCGGTAAGTTCCTCCACCTTCTGCTCAGATTTATCTTTTTTCTTCTTTCCGAAGAAAGAAGTCTTTTTTTCTTCTTTTTTATCCTCTGGGGCAGCTTCTTCGCCTGGAGTCTTGGTTTCTTCCTCCGGCAGCTCTTCTCCCTCTGGTGTCAGGTTTTCTTCCTGATCTCCATCAGTTACGGGGATCTCTGTCTCCGCTTCCTGCTCTTCGGATTTCTTCTTTGTTTCCTCCGACACTTCTTTTCTACCGCCTTTCTAAGTTTTCTTCTTTTTCAGAACGTCATCCAGATGATTCTTCAGTTCCTTCAGACTGTCCACAACATTCTCATAATCCATTCGCTTCGGACCGATGATTCCGATGGTTCCGTACATTCCGTCACCCAGTTCATATCTGGCTGTCACAATGCTGCAGTCCTTCATGGTCTGTATCGGCATCTCATCACCGATGTAAACCTGAATTCCTGTATTCTCCTCGTCGGCCATCTGACCCTTCACAAGATCGGCAAGCTCATGTTTCTCCTCGAATGCGGAGATCAGCTCGGTTGCCTTATCCTTGTCGGCAAGCTCCGGATACTTGAAGATGTTGGTCGCGCCTGAAGTATAAATCTCCATGTCTTCTTCATCCACATGAATGGTTGCTGCCACTGCATCCAGAACAGTTGCTACCACACCACTGTGGCTGCCTGCCTGTTCCTTCAGTCTGGCGATCATTCCGAGGTTGATATCCTGGATGGGAATGCCATTCAGATTGGTATTCAGAAGAAGATTCAGTTTCAGGATCGTCTGATCATCCATCTCCTCATCCAGATTGATAATCTGGTTCCGCACGGTGTTGTTATCACTGACAACCACCGCTACAAGCTGAAGCTCGCTCATTCTGGACAGCTGGATGAATTTGATCTTGTTGCCGCTGTACTGCGGTACGGAAACCATTGTTGCATAATTGGTATTGGAGGCAAGCACCTTCGCCACCTTCTTAAGCACCTTATCCATCTTATCTGTCTTCTCAATGATCAGATCTCTCAGCTCTGCGACCTCTGCTTCCTTCTCCTTCATCAGCTCATCTACATATAATCGATAGCCCTTATCTGAAGGAATTCTTCCTGCGGAGGTATGAGGCTGGACGATATAGCCCATATCAGTCAGGTCTGACATTTCATTTCGGATCGTTGCGGAACTTACATTGAGATCCGCATACTTGGAAATGGTCCTGGAGCCAACCGGTTCTCCGGTCTCCATGTAGGTCTTGATGATTGCTTTTAAAATTTTTCTCTTGCGCTCATTCAACACCTCTTCCATGAGTCCATCTCCTTTCTCTTTTATCCTTCCTGACGGATGTTAAGTCTTGTTTTGTTATATCTGTTAGCACTCATTTTAGTGGAGTGCTAACATCTACAGTCTTTAAGATATCACCATGTAAAATATTTGTCAATATGTTTTGAAAAAAAGTTCTTATTTTTTCGCAACAAAAAAGCATCAGTACGATGCTTTTTTGTAATACTGGTCTATACAGTTCTGTGCCCCGGCGAAAAACTCCGTTTCTGTTTTCTGTCCCAGTACATATTCCTGAAATTCCGTTCCCATAGACGAAACAGCTTCTATGGAGTCAGCGCACAGTGGTCTTGCTTTCAGTTTATAATCTTTCAGATATTGCCGGATCATTTCAATTCCCTCCAAATCAAGGCTTTTATCCTCGATCACATCCAGTCTTGCCGAACACATTTTTGTCAGCTGTCCGTAATTTTTACTGGCCTCATATCCGGACACATACTGAAGGAACTTCAGAGCTGCTTCTTTATGATCAGAATTTTTATTCAGTACATACTGCCAGGTTGCGATATTGGTCACCTTCTCGTCAAATTCCGGAAATGGTGCCATATGGATCTTATCTTTTCTATACACGCCTGCATTCTGAAAGGTACTCAACGCACCGGTATACATGAACATACATCCATACTGGCCGTTTATAAATTTTTCATTCAGCTGGTCATGCTGGTCGATCAGATTCTCCTCTGATATCATCCCTGTATCCAGCATTCGCTTCATATATTCTGCCGCTTCTCTTGTTTTCGGATCCGTCCAGTCTGTATAATCTCCTCCGAAAAAATCGACATACTCGCTGATACTATTATATATGTAAGAAATCTCCCATGCATCCCCGTATGCATATTTTCCCGTATTCTGAAGCTTTTTCTGAAGGATCTCAAGATCACTGAGACAGGAGAGTCTGTCCAGACCAGCCTGATCCAGCAATTCCTGGTTCACCCAGAATGCCATGATATCCATTTTGAACGGTACCGAAAAAATATGTCCGTCTGACATGCATATTTCTTTCAGGTATTCCTGTGGAAAATTTGCCGCTGTCTCCTCTGTCATAACCGTATCTTCCAGCGGAAGAAGAAATCCCTTATGTTTAAATTCGGATATCATCTCATCATTTACTGTGATCAGATCCACAGAATCATCTCCTGATGTCAGAAGAGTTGCTATTTGGGCCTGGCGGTTGTCCGCATTAGCCGGACATTTTTCGATATGGATCTCTATTCCAAGATCCTTTTCCGCCTGACTGATAAAAGAATCAAAGCCCTCTGTGCCTGCATCCATATGAAGGATCGTCAGTTCCTGTCTGTTCTCCGGCACAATATCAGATGCAGCCTCCTTCTTCTGGACTCCACATCCTGTCACTGCCAGAGCCAGGGCAAATCCCCCGCAAAATACCTGTTTTTTCAATCTCTACCACCCTTTTTATCTGGGCCATCTATCCTCTTTTGACATCAACGGCTGGAACGGTGTATGAGGAAGTGTTTGATACCAGTACGCTACACTTGCCACATCATCCTGTCGTTCAAACAGGCCACGGTATCCGACGCCTATCTGCTGAATCGTAACGCGAAGATCCTCTTCAAAGCAGATCGGATCCTGTAAATGCCATCTGTAAAAGCCTCGCATTGGCGGGCAGTCATCATTATGATAAAAATTGTGGATCAGTTCGTCATGGGCAGAATAATACGGATATCCCAGATATGGTGTGTTATAATTCTGTTCCACGGTTTTTCCATCCACCTGTTTGGCAAAGCTCCAGGAACCTCCAAAGTAATCTTCCGTTCCTGTTCCGCAGATGGTCGGATACTCCTCATCTCCGTCAATATAAAACTTCATTTCTCCCTCGCCCCACCAGTAACGTTCCAGTGTGGTAAGTGCCATGTAGGTTCCTATATAATGGCCTTTTCCTTTTACTCCATCCAAAATTGTATAATCTTTTGTTTTTTCTGTCAACCGTTCCCTTCTCCACTGCGCATGGAAATAAGCTATATCGTCCGGAAGCTCATCATAGAGACAGTAATCTACCTGATAAAAGAAAGCCGGGATTTTATTTGCATGCTGGTTTTCCAGTGTGATCTTTGCTTTCTTCTTAAACGGCATCGGGAAATAGCAGTTAAATCCCCTGTTTGGAACAACAGCCACCGGAACAGAATTTACAAAACATTCTCTTCCGAATCCGCAGCAGAAGAAATCGCCCAGAGGACTTTCCACGGAAGGAGTTTCCTCGTCATCCCAGTACATACGGATCACAAGATCCCTCAGCACAAAGCAATCTGCCTCTGTAGTTTTATTATCGACTGTGATCCAGATATGATTGATCTGTCCCGGTCCTTCCATTTCTGCCAGAGTTACCACAGCTCCCGGCTCAATATCCTTAAGACACGGGCTTCCTTTTCTGGATGGTCCCAGATGACTTGCAGCCATACCTCCTCTGCCTTTTTCTCCATGAGGATTTTCTGCGTTGATCGCACGGCTTTTTCCATTCTTTGCAAGTGCGATTCCTCCAAGTCCGCCTGTAAATGCCTGATACATATCTGCATTCTCCTTTCCTTTGGAAATTAAAAAATATTTACGCTTTTACTCCACCTGCCATGATACCATCCATGATCTGTTTCTCAAAAACAGCTACAAAGATAATGATCGGAAGAAGGATGATCCATCCCATGGAGCTGACCAGATCCCACGGAACTCCATACATGTTATCACGTAACGGAAGCTGTACGATGGAAACTGAAAGTACCTGAATACCATTTGAATAAAACAAAGGGGTAAAAAAGTTATTCAGACATGTAATAAAATTAATGATACATACAGTAGCAATCGCCGGTTTCATCAGCGGCAGAACGATCGTAAACAGTCTCTGTGAAAAAGATGCGCCGTCAATAGCAGCTGCCTCCTCCAGTGAGATCGGGATCTCACCGACAAAGTTTCTGAGGATCAGAACCGTAAACGGTATAACAGTACTGATATAAAGAAGGATAAGTCCCGGATATGTATCATACAGCTTTACCTTCTGCATAAATTCATACAGCGGGCGGGCTGTAACAACCTCCGGAATCAGCATGGTAGCCAGCACAAATGCAAATGCAACAGAAACTCCCTTTGAGTTAAATCTTGAGAATCCATAGGCAGCCATTGCACACAGCACGGTACTGATCACAAGTGTAAGGCCTACGATCAGAAAAGCCACGATTGCAAACAGAACCCATCTTCCAACGGATACCACTTTATAATAAACCTGAATTATTCACGGCTGTGCCGTGAAAGTGGCTGAAAGCCACACAGTTACTGTGTTTAAGTTGTTTATTGCATTTCATCTTTTAAGTGAATAGAAAAAGAGACTAAATATGTGGTAAAATTTAGGTGTCGAATCCAAATACATACCACAGAAAGGGTCTCTCTATGGATATTTTAAACACCTTAACACTGAAAAGCAATAGACAAATTAAAATAAATTTTGACGGAGGTGATTATCCTCCGATGCAGGACTTCTTCTGATAAAGGAATTCGCTGCAAAAATCGGCTTTTCAAAGCTGATAAAAAAGAAATTTAAAGCCAATGATAAGTCTGTCCTCTTTCACAAAGACGATGAAAATCTGATGCAGATGATTTATCGGATCCTCTCTGCTTATTTCGAAGATGACTGTTCTGATGAATTGACTTTGGATCCTGTTTTCAATGCGATCCTTGAAAAAGACCGTCTGGCTTCGCAGCCGACATTGTCAAGATTTTTAACCGTATGGATGAGGATACCCTCCTGCAGTTTGATGACATTGACAAATGTCTCAGGGACATCATCTATTCTATCAAGCGTCCGGAGCATATGCTTCTGGACCTGAACAGCACTTTGTTTGGCACTTATTGTAGTCAGGAAGGGGAAGGCTTCAACTTCCATTATCAGGCACACGGATATCATCCGTTACTGTGCTATGATGGATTGACTGGAGATCTGCTCAAAGCAGAACTTCGTGATGGAACACTCCACTGTAGCAACGATGCAGATAAATTTATGGAGCCCCTCTTTCTGGAATACCTGGAAAGAGGGATTAAAACTTATCTTCGTGGAGACAGCGGATTTTCATCTCCCAGGCTTTATAAAATCTGTGAGATGAATGGCTGTTCCTATGCCATCCGTCTAAAACAGAATTCTTCACTCCTTGCCTTGCTTCCGATAAAGAGGAAGACTTGTACAAAGCGACCAAAGAAGATCAGATCCGTTATGCGGTAATTTATGGTGAATTCATGTATCAGGCTGGTTCATGGGACTATCCAAGACGTGTGGTTTTCAAAATCGAGAAACCATACGGTCAGCTGATGCACATGTACACCTTTATTGTTACAAACATGGATATGGAGCCCTATCAGATCATTCAGTTTTACTGTGGTCGTGGCAGAATGGAAAACTTTATCAAGGAAGGCAAAAGCGGATTTGATTTTGCTGCTGTCAGCAGTCATTCCAAAGTAGTAAATGCAAACCGCATGAGGCTTCACATGCTTGCGTACAACTTATTCAATTGGTTCAGACGATTGGTACTTCCTGCAAATATGCGAAAACAACAGGTGGATACCATTCGTTTAAAGCTGATAAAGATTGCCGCAAGAGCAGTCCGTTCAGCAAGATATATCACTTTCAAACTGTGTAGTAGCTGTCCTTATAAAAAGGAATTTTACAGGCCGCTGGAAAATATCCAGCGGCGACTGTACAATTGGAATAGCAACTATTAACTTACCTTGACAGTTCAAAGTGGCGGAATCAAATTTCACAGGGGGGGGGTAGTTTACCCATTTTTGTGGATACCGCGGTTGTTTTCAAGGGAACTGGTTTAATGTTTTAGAGTATTGAGCATTTTTATATGCTCATGAATAATTCAGGCTTATATGCTTTGATGGTTAAGAGATTTCTCCAAATCTTTAGTAACCTCTCCTTCAGAATAAAACAATGAAGTAAGTGTATACATTTATTTAACCGGAATCCCTCTGAATATATTTCTGGAGAAATCCATAGCCGCTTCATTTTCCCTGCATGTATCCAATATTATGTTATCTGTAGATTCTTCATCGATATGTACAACTTCACTTGAAAGTTTCACTAATTCATCCATACTTAACAGAGCATCTACCTGCGCATCAAAGCAGGATTTATTTTCCTCGTTTTCCTTTTTATCTGCCTTTGTTGTTGCCACAATATGATTGTTTGCAATGTAATTTTCTCTTCCGGACACCAAACGAATGATTATCGGTTTTACGCCTGCCGGTTTCAGATATTGCTGTTCAATTGTCTCTGAAATGTGATTAGCAATCAGGGAATTGCTGCTTCCCTGAATATGAATCAACCCAAAATCATCCTCTAATCCATTATCATATGCCAGCATAGGCGGCCATGGTTCATGATCTCTGAGAAAATGATTGGAAGATATGAGATTCTCTCTGCAGCTTTCCATTATCAGCATTCCCGGATAAAAAGAATGAAATCTGTTTGCAGTTACTGATGATCTAAGAACACCCTTAAGATGTACTATACTTTTCCCTCTTGGAAAAATGTTATTGGAAGTAATCAGAAGTCCTCCAAAATTTTCAGCAAAAATAGTATAACCTCTATAACCGGCACCCATAAGATTATCTGTTATTTTAGATGCCTGTCCGGCTCCACGAAGTTCTACACAATTTCCACATTCCGCTATAAAATTATCATGAACAGATAATGCATCAGAATTGTAAAGAGTCACTCCATGCTCCAGATAAATAATACCCATACCTGTAATTCTGAAAGAATCCTGTGCACTGGCTACATAAATTCCTGTTTTTCCATTTAAATATGTATTCTCCGGATCTCCATTTCCGTCATCTACAAAATGGAGTCCATCAATACAGAAATTTTCAAACTCCACGGAACTGATTCTCGGATCTCCCTCTCGTTCCACCAGAAAAGCAGCACCAGATCTTTCATCCCCCTTTAATGGTTCCAAATCTACCAGAATCCTGCTACCCCCCGGCCAGATGTCATGAAGATCCTTCCACTGTTCTTTCGGCACATTATATCGGATACTTGAAGACACAAATCCATGTCCTGATCCTTGGATTTTCAAGTAACTGATGTCAATTTTCACCTGCGTTTTTAAATGATAATCTCCAGACGGAATATAAATTACTGCTCCCGGTTTTCCTCCATCATTTACATTTGTATCCTTCTGTCTGCTCTTGATGTCTGCAATGATACTGTTGATCACTTCACCGATATCCGTATATGGGTTACCTATCTGCCAGTCAGTGACATCATAATAATTATTACATTTCATTTCAACACTCCTCCTGCTTTCAGTTCATGTCAAGCGGATATTCGTAATCCACTTCACTACTTGATTCAGTTAAAACACTCCTGCAATCCATATGCTTCATAATTTCTGATTACCGCTCTTCCACCAAACGCAGATATACTTATTGCATCCTGATCATTTCCTGCAAAAATATTATTGGAATGATTATTTCTGTATTGATCTGTAAATATCTCCAGAGAACTCTGATCTGAAAAGATATGTACATCCAGACTTTTTTCGCTGACCTTAAGTACACTTCTGGATGTTCCTACACTCCATCCATCTGCACAGCTTCTGTCTACCAGCAATTCACCATTTTTCAGATCAAAAATACAACGAGTTTCTTTTTCTTTTCCGCATCTGAGCTTCAATTCTACCCTATCTGCATCAGTTTCTTCAAGATCCAATGTAAATTTCATCTCAAAGCTGATTCCATCTCCTGCTTTTAACTGCTGAGGTTTTTCTGTAACCTGTATTTCCCGTTGCGTAAATTTGTTTTCACGGATTTTTTCCATTTCCTCTACAGGAACAAACGCCAGCGTTCCATCCTTGCACATCCGAACTTCACGAATCACATTAAAAAATCCGCACCAGCCCTCCTGATAAGTAGGTCCCCAGTCCTTAAAGAGAGGCATCCATTCCCATTCATTCGCCCAGGCAACAATCAGACGTCTTCCATCAGGAGCAACCATGGACTGTGGCGCATAAAAATCAAATCCCCAATCCATTTCACCACTGATATGCCAGTCAAATTTTCCTGTTTTGTAATCAAAATCTCCTGTCAGGTATACTGATGTATGATCTCCTGAGCCCATTGGAGAAAAAGTGAGAACATATTTATCGCCAAGCTGATAAAAATCCGGACATTCCCACATGAATCCCCATTCTCCACGGCTTTCTGCCAGCACGTTTAAAAAATTCCAATGATAAAGATCTGCAGATTCATATATCAATGCTAATCCTCTGTTATTACGACTGGCCCCTACAACCATATAATATTTATTTTCATGCTTCCATACCTTTGGATCGCGGAATGAATCCGGCTGAATACCTTCCGGTGCATCAAAGAGAGGATTTCCGTCATACTTTTCAAAATTTATTCCATCTTCACTTATAGCAAGACACTGGCTTTGCTCACTTCCGTTTCCATGATTTGCAGTTGCCGTATAAAATACATATAACTTACCTTCGTGTTCGATTGCACTGCCGGAAAAACATCCACCTTTTTGATAATCATCATACTCTTCACTGGGTGCCAATGCCAGAGGCAAATATTCCCAATGAACTAAATCTTTGCTGACTGCATGTCCCCAATGCATACAATCCCAAAATCCATTATATGGATTGGTCTGATAAAACACATGATACTGTCCGTTAAAAAAGATCAGTCCGTTAGGATCATTCATCCACCCGCTCTGGGGCATAAAATGATAATGCTGACGCATTTTCCCATTTTGAACAATCATCTTTTTACTGTCAATTTCTTTTTGCGCGTTTTCTATTCTTTGTCTCATTAATATTTTATTCACTGGCTTTCTCCATTCTTATCATCCTTTTACAGCTCCTGCTGTCATTCCCTGAACAATGTATCTCTGTGCAAACATTGATAAAATCATTACCGGGAAGCTAAATAAAAATGCTCCTGCACACATCGGTCCAAGGTCAAGATTATACGCTGACAGGAAACCGGCAAGACCTACTGTAAATGTTTTAGCATTCATACTGGTCAGCAACAGAGAAATAAGGAAATCATTCCATGCCAGGAACAATGTAAATATAAAGGCAGTTGCAAGTCCCGGCTTACAAATCGGCAAAATAACCTTTCTGAATGTCTGAAGGCTGGAAGCGCCATCTACATATGCAGCCTCATCCAAAGTAGACGGTACTCCCTCATAAAAACTAAGCATTGTCCACATTACAAAAGGCATGTTTACTGCCGCATAAACAATAATCAATGCAATTCTGGTATCATACAATCCCATATTACAAATAATCTCATAAATAGGTACTGCAATACTGGATGTAGGAATCATTTTCAGACATAAAATCAATACCACCAGCCCTACTGACAGCTTCGCTCCAGATCTCTGAATAGCATATGCAGCCAGTGAACCCAAGATAACTGCAATAATTGTACTGCAAACTGCTGTAATCAAACTGTTCAGCAGATACCCACCCGCGTTCATTCTTACAAATAATTGAGTGAAATTTTCAACCGAAAAGCTTTTTGGAAGAAAAGATGGCGGAACAGCAATTACCTCTGATCCAGGTTTAAACGAACAACAAATTACATAAATATATGGAAGCAGCCAGAATATCGTAATAATTATAGAAATAATAACTGCTATTTTTAGTTTGATACTATTACCTTTCTTCATTTTGGTCTCCTTATTGAATCCTTTTTATTACTGTTTTTCTTTGACAGCTTTTACTTTTTCTTTGGATTCCATAAACTCTGCATAAATACTAATGTAAACACTACAAGAACTATGATAAAGATAACAGCCATTGCACTGGCATATCCTGTATTATTATACTTTACAAGTGTCTTATAAATAATAATACTGATTGTCTCCGATGAACTGTTAGGTCCACCTTCTGTCATTGCCCAGATAATATCAAAAGTCTTTGCCGCATCTATAATTCTCACTGACAATGCTGTCAACAGAACCGGTTTAATTCCTGGTATTTTTATGTAAAAAATTTCCTGCAGCTTACTTGCTCCATCCATTCTTGCTGCTTCTGACACGCTGGTATCCAATCCCTGAAGGCCAGCCAGAATCATCAGCATCATAAACGGTGTAGTCAGCCATATATCTGCAATACAGCAGGCGATCAATGACCATCTGGAATCTGCAAGCCACAAAATATCACTTGGACTGGACAAGATTCCTATTCTGGTCAGAAACTCATTGACAATACCAAAGTTTGAACTCATCATCAATTTCCAGATAAGACCTGCAACCAGCGGTGCGATCATAAGTGGTGTCATCATTAATGAACGTACTATTTTACTGCCCTTATAATCAAGTTCAAATAATAATGCAAAAATAAATCCTAAAACTGTTTCCACAGATACCGCAATCAAAATATAAATCAATGTATTTTTCAGCTGCTTCAAAAAACCGCCAGCTGTAAATGCTTTAATATAATTATCAAATCCAATAAAAGTTCTGGCTCCTGTAATTCCAACCTTAAAGAAACTGTCAAATACCATTTTAAAAATAGGATAAATCAAAAAGGCACCCATGAAAATCGCGCCAGGAAGAAAAAACAGCAATAGTGTTTTTTTTGATATCAATTTCATAATATTTCCCGCTTTCTTATAAAAATCAAGGGCGATTTACTCCCTGCATCATACATCATAGAAGATTAGTAAATTCATAGTTAGTGTGTTCGATGTCCAGGTAAAATCACCCTTGATTTAATTACATTTTTTATTATTTGGTAGATGTCTGCAATCTGCTTTTTCTTTATTACTTTGTCACTTTACTTCCCAATTGCCTCAATCTCTTCTTTTGCAGATTCAAGGGTTTCTTTCACATCTGCTCCACCAAGACAGGATTCTACAACACCTGTAAGAACCTGCTCTACCTGTGACCAGGTTGAAATCATAGGTCTTGGCTGAGACTGTTTTTCATTCAATGTGTCAAGAACTGCTGTTGTATGCTCATTACCAGCCTCTTTTCCAGCTTCCTCATAAACAGAAGTTCTGCCGGCAATTTTAAGGGTTCCGTTCATATAATCTGCATTATGATCGTACATATATTCTACATATTTCAGTGCCATGTCTTTATTCTCAGAATTTTTCATTACACATTCATACCATGGACCTGTGGTTGCTCCTACTCCTGCACTGCCGGCAATCATTGGTGCACATCCCACCTTATCTGCTCCAAGTGCCTCAACAGCTGCAGGATACTGATGGCTCCAGTTCAACTGCATTGCAACTTTACCATTATTGAAAAGTTCCTGAGACTCTGTAGAAGCAGTAGCCAGAGAATCTGATGGCGTACAATCTTCATTTGCCATTTCAACCATAAAATCAAGCGCATCCACATATGGCTGATCTGTAATATTTACATTTCCATCCTTGTCATATACTAATCCATCTGCACCGGCCTGGCAGGCAAAATCAAGGAAGGAACAAACTGCGTCAGAACCACTTCCAAAAACTGTTGTTCCGTACATATCGTCTGTTTTCATTTCTTTTGCCAGTGCTTTATATTCATCCCAGGTCTTTGGCACTTTATCTTCCGGAATCAGATCTTTTCTGTAAATAAGGATCTTAGCGTTTACCCACATCGGATATCCCAGGAGATTACCATCTATTGTTCCACTTTCTTCCAACGTTGGAAGGAAATCACTGGTATCTGCATCTGTAATTGGTTCGATTGCATCAGCAAAAGCTGCCAGCCATACAAAATCCATACATGCAACATCATGAGCAGTCTGTCCTGCTTTAATTTCGGTAGAAAGCTTATCATACATACCAGTATAGGCAACAGCATCAACAACAACCTTACAGCCTGTTTCTTTCTCGAAATCAGCTGCTGTATTATTGGCAAGTGCTTCTGCAGGTGAACCACTTTCTACAAGAACTGTAATACTATTTCCACCGTCCTTTTTCCCACCGGCAAAACAGGGAACTGCCATTCCTGTAAGCATACTTCCAATCACAGTTGCTGTAATTAATGAATTAACAATCTTTTTTCTCATTTTTAATCTCCTATTCTTAAAGATCCTAAATTCCATGATAGTAAATATCATGCCGTTCCATTTACATACTGCTTCAACCGCTTTAGATATTCTCCGGAGTAATCTAATTTTACGGGTTAACATTGTGAAAACAAATTTTGTTTTCACAATGTGGAACGCGTTCCACATTGTTTAAAAAACATTTTGTTTTCTTCATCTTGTTAATTTCATTATAAACTTTTTGTTGTTTTTGTCAATCTAATTATAGGCTTTTTATTTTTTTTATAAATTATATACAAATATTTTGTACTTATCTTTGTTTCTCATCCTTTGTTTTGTAACAAATGCACAACACGTGTATGACATCTGTTCATACTGTTGTTCCGCCTTTACGGAATTCAGGTATTAAAATACTTTTTTTATTTTTCACCTTTTTTCCATTAATCAGTTCACAAAGGCTTTTTACAGATTCCTCTGCCATTCTGTCAATGGGCTGAACAATTGTACTTATTTGCGGTTCTACCAATTCTGTAATATACGTTCCATCATAAGAAACTATTTTTACCTCTTCCGGAATTTTTTTGTGTTGTCTGATCAATCCATTCATGCATTCAATAGCCAGTCGGTCTACACCAAACACCCCATCAAATTTCAGATTTTTTTCAATAACTTCTTCTGCAACCTGATGATAATACTGAATATCCAAACGCCGCCAGTCCAGATCATAACAATAGGTTTCTATTCCCTGCTCATCCATAATTTTTTGAAATTCTGCATGACGATCATGATATAAAGACTCTTTTTCCGCAGTACTTCTGAAATGAAGTATTCTTTTGCAGCCATTACGCAGCAACACTTCTGCTGCCAGACGTCCACCCATTTTATGGTCCACAGTTACTACCGGAATTTCTTCTCCCAGATATCTGTCAAGTGCAACAATCGGCTTATGAATTTTAGAATACTCACTTTCATCCAAAGAAGACATTCCCGCAATTATCCCATCTACAATATGTCTGTTCAGCAAATCCAGATATTCAGCTTCAGCCTTTACATCTTTCAATGTGTTACATAACATAATTTTGAAGCCGGCTTTGCGCAGTTCTCCTTCTACACAATCAACAAACTCAGCAAAAAAAGGATTGGATACATTCGGTACAAGTACCGCAATTATACCACTTTTTTTATAATACAGATTTCTGGCAAGTTCATTCGGTGTATAATTCAATTCTTTCATAGCAGCTTCTATTTTGGCCCTCGTATCCAGAGAAACATATCCACTGTCATTAAGCATTCTTGAAACTGTTCCCACACCTACTCCTGCCATTTTTGCAACATCTTTAATCCCTGCCATTTTTTCCACACTTTCATATTATGATATTAAATTCCCAAGTTTAAAATTTATTCAAGCATACACGATGAGATATTTAAACTTAGAACTTGTCAAACATTAAGAAACAACGATTTAAGTAATAAATCAGCAAATTCTAAAATTTAGGATTTCTTAACTCCATTTAAAAGATACCTGAAATTCATCATCTAGAAATATACCTTCTGCAAATAAATTATTTTTGATATTAGCAGACCCCAAAAATCCAATACAAATACTCCAACAAATATAATAATCCACTAGTGGTTTCACCACCAGTTGACGCTGGGCAAGCCTTTCTTCTGATGAAAGACCTGCTAGTTTTCCTTCTTCCCGGTAAATGGCTTGTATCTGTTTTATAAACAGATGCAGGATGATTCTTTCTGATGCGCTTTCGGGATGACTTCTAACGCATCATAGAAGCGACGTCTGCAGTGAACCCAGCAGCCGGCAATCCTCAGATCTTCACGCTCTTTTTCAAGCGTATGATATACCTGGTATCCATCCATAACACAGATTCCAGTGTAATCCTTTAAAAAATTTCTGGGATGTGATGCCTTACGCGTCTTCTGGTATTCATAGAGGACGATCTGACGCTCCGGATACATAACCC
Source organism: Blautia aquisgranensis (assembly GCF_040096615.1). Lineage (NCBI taxonomy): Bacteria > Bacillati > Bacillota > Clostridia > Lachnospirales > Lachnospiraceae > Blautia > Blautia aquisgranensis. The sequence continues at coordinate 13,627 of NZ_JBBMEJ010000012.1, read as the reverse complement.
CTGACCGGTAGTCCCACATGTAACTCTTACTTCCGGCAGAACGTCCGTCTTTATTGACGAGGGCCGGAGTTTCATCGGCCTGTATTACATGATAATCATACAGAAGCTTATGTAGATGGTCATACAAAACTCCCAGATATTCTTCCCCCAGCCGGATCATCCAGTTTGCCATGTTCTGTCTGGTGATGGCAAGACCATACCGCTCGAATTCCTTTTCGAGACGATACAAAGGCACCGCATTTACATATTTACCGTTTATGATTGCTGCTGCAAGGGGACGGTGAAACAAGACTTCCACGAAGCAAATTCCGAGAATGAGGAGCTTTTACCATATGTTCATCAAGCTTGCTTGAATACACACCGATATGATGTTCTTCTATCTCGACGCGAGCCGGAACAAATTTATAGCACCTTGAGACAGCATCTGGAAGCTGTTTCCATCCATTCTCACCGAATTCGGCTGTCAGTTCCTCTTTGCTCATGTAATGATCGATACGGTTGACAGGAAGGGATGCTATGTCAGCAGCTTTTTTTCCGGGCTGTTTTTTCTCCTTTGGCATTTTCAGTTCCAGGTCATCTGGTTCTGGTGCATCCAGATCACAGACAGCTTCTGCCTCATTAAAGAACACAATCGTTCCATCAATCTCCATAAAACAGATCTGTTCTGGTTCGGACATCTTTTCACTGGATCTTCCGAAACGGTTCTTTTTGGAAAGGATCAGTTGTTCCATCATCAGCTGCATCTTGTCATTTAATGACTGTGTCTGTCTGGTCAGTTCTTCCATTTGTTCCTGCATGCCCAGGAATAGATGTATCAACAATTCTTTGTCAAGTTTATTCAGTTGTTCTTCTGTGTACTTAAATGCCATAACCGGAACTCCTGTCTTTATACTGGTTCTGATTATAACAGATTTTTGTATTACTGCCAATTCCGGTCATTAGCTTTTTCAGCATAATGACGGTGGATAAACCAGCTCTTTGCTGATGTATCCTGCCTGGTCTGCCTGTTTGTAGACAACCTTTAGATTTGAGTGGACAGCCTCTGTTCAGATATCCTTTTGACTTTTTTATTTTCAGTCCAATAGCTTCCGCCAGCTTACCAGCGAACTTATTTCCTCGATCGCAGATGCCTGCCAGCCACTGGGGCTTTCTCTCAATGCAGGTATCGGAACAATTGTCCAGGATTTCTGGAATCTGAACCAATCCTACAAAAGTGCCGTACATGCGCTGGAATACAGATTCTTTTTCCCGCATCAGAATATCTTTGACGGAAGAGAGGCTCTGGGTTCTGATCTGTCTGTTGCAGATTTTTCAGATACAAAAGAAGATGAACTGATCCGACTTCTCTGTAAAAAGGATACCTCTGCCATAGATCTCTGGTTTCAGAATTTTTCCGACTGGCTTACTCAGAAATTTCGCACAAAGAATTTCGCTTTCATACAGATTTATTCTCTTCTTGGCCGGATCCTGAAATTTTTCTATGAATTAAATCTGGATACGCATGACCTTGAAGCTAAAATTTTGTATGTTTACAACCACATAAATGAGTTTCATAATACGGAAGAGCTATGTCAATGGCTGAAGGATCTGTGCCATCTTTTATGCCGGAAGCTTGATTCCTCCATGAATGATTATCACCAGAAGCTCTGCGAACTGGTGATCTCCTATATCAACGAACACTACACTGACAATACGCTCTGCCTCAATGATATTGCTGCCTCTGCCAATGTAAGCCCTGCTTATTTAAGTGCTCTTTTCAAAAAAATCAGAAGATCAGTCTCAGCGACTTTATCACATCTCAACGGATTTCCGCAGCCGCCCGTTATCTGTCTGCAACCAGTATGAGTCTGAAGGAGATCAGCCTGAAATGTGGTTATGCCAATCAATATTATTTCAACACCCGCTTCAAAAAGAAAATGGGGATCACCCCTTCCGCCTATCGGGAACAGCATACATAACTTCTTCTCTTCTTTATAGCAAAGTTACTGTCACAAATGCCAGTGCCCTTCTCCGGAATTTTACTTATAATCAAATAATAGAAAGAACTATTATATCTTTTTCGAAGGAGGAAGCGCTATGAAAAAATGGGAAAAAATCCTGATATCTCTGATGACAGTCTTTGTACTGACCATGCTTCCGGCAGAATCGGCAATTCCATCTGGTACCGTCTGTGTTACAGAGGCCGCTCCCAGAATCAGTTCTTCCAGGCTTACCATGATCAAGGGACAAAGTAAGACCCTGAAGATCACTGGTCTCAAAAAAGGACAGAAAATCACCTGGAAGAGCAGCAGTCCGAAGCTTGTAACGGTTTCTGCATCAGGTAAGCTTTCTGCAAAAGCCGCAGGAAATGCCACAGTTACCGCTCAGGTAAACGGGATCCGCTTTGTCTGTAAGGTTAATATTCAAAAAAAAGCCTCTCCGGCAAAGCCAGCTCCCACCGCCGCTCCGGCAAAACCAACCCCTACTACTGCTCCGAAGCCCGGCATAAAATTAAAAAATCACATTCTGAGCAAAGGGAAAAAGGCCAATGATAGAAGCGTAAAAATCGAACTTAACACACACGATGAATACAAAAAAATCGATATGGATTTAAGCGGTTTGGGTTCGTCATCTTCTTCTATGCAGGTTTCTGTAGATGAATATCGAAGTATCACATACATTCCAAAAACCAGCAGTTTTAAATTCTATTTTCGGTTTTCCAGCCACGATAATTTAAAAAGTGATATTACTTTGACTTTCCCGATGAATTCTACTGCAGCTTCCTTAAACTTTTATTTTTACATGAACATACTTCCCGATGATGAATCCGGTACACTGATTGCCACCATGAACAGCTCCGCTCCGCTTTCTGCCATCAGGAATGAATCCTCCAATTTATCCTTCCGCTTCCAGAAGCTTACAGATCCTTATGAGATCCTGACGCAAAAAGATGCTTCCGAAATTGCAAATGACACTCTGGATATGGCTATTCCATATTGGGCTGATCTTCTCAAGGGCTCCGGCATCACCCTGCGCTCCCTGGGCTTTTCAACTACAAAATAAGCTTTTCCCAAAAACAGATTGAGCATACCCGGCAACACCCCTGGCTGTAACAGCCAGGGGTGTTGTACTGTCAGCTGCTTTACAGCCTATTCTGTTAACTCTTCCAGATTCTTTTTTAATTCGAGCATCTTGTCTCTCAGCTCAGCAGCCTGCTCAAAATTCAGGTCTGCTGCCGCAGCACGCATCTGCTTCTCTACCTGGGCGATCACCTTCGTCAGTTCTTTGCGGTTCATGGATTCCGGATCCTTCTTAAGCTTCACTTCTGTCTCTGCCACCTTCTTCGAAACAGCGATCAGATCACGGACTGCCTTCTTGATCGTGGTCGGAATGATACCATGCTCCCTGTTGTAAGCCTCCTGTATCGCTCTCCTTCTTTCTGTCTCCGAGATTGCTTTTTCCATGGATTCTGTCATGTTATCTGCATACATGATCACATGGCCTTCACTGTTACGAGCAGCACGGCCGATAGTCTGTACCAGGGATGTTTCCGAACGAAGGAAACCTTCCTTGTCTGCATCCAGGATCGCTACCAGCGTGATCTCCGGAATATCCAGTCCCTCTCGCAGAAGGTTGATCCCGACCAGCACATCAAACACATCCAGACGCATATCGCGGATGATCTCTGCACGCTCCAGAGTGTCAATATCTGAATGGAGGTATCGGACACGGATTCCCAGATCCTTCATATAATCGGTAAGGTCCTCTGCCATACGTTTGGTCAGGGTCGTGATCAGGACTTTGTTTTTCTTTTCAATTTCTTTATTTACCTCTGCTACAAGATCATCGATCTGTCCTTCGATCGGACGCACCTCCACCTTCGGATCAAGAAGCCCTGTAGGACGGATGATCTGCTCCGCACGGAGAAGCTCATGGTCATATTCATATTCTCCCGGTGTTGCAGATACAAACATCACCTGGTCAAGCTTGTTCTCAAATTCATCAAAGCTCAATGGACGGTTGTCCTTTGCAGAAGGGAGTCGGAAACCGTAATCTACCAGTGTCTGTTTACGGCTCTGATCACCTGCATACATACCGCCAACCTGGGGAACTGTCTTATGGGACTCATCTATAATAAGTAAAAAATCATCTCCGAAGTAATCCATCAGTGTATACGGTGGTTGCCCCGGCGCAAGCCCTGTCAGGTGTCTGGAATAGTTCTCGATCCCGGAGCAGAATCCCGTTTCCTTCATCATTTCCACATCAAAGTTGGTACGCTCCGCAATTCGCTGAGCCTCGATCAGCTTGTCCTCGCTTTTAAAGTATTCCACCTGCTGCTTCATCTCTTCCAGAATGGCATCTGCCGCACGACGGATCTGCTCCTGAGGTACTACATAATGAGATGCAGGAAAAATCGCTGCATGGCTTTCCACACTTTTGATCTCACCTGTAAGCACATCAATATCTGTGATACGCTCGATCTCATCTCCGAAAAACTCCACCCGTACTGCCCGGTCCGTAGAGTTCGCCGGAAAGATCTCCAGCACATCACCCCTGACACGGAAGGTTCCACGGTGAAAATCCATCTCATTTCTTGTGTACTGAATATCGATCAGCTGTTTGATAACCTCATCACGGTCCTTCTCCATCCCCGGACGAAGAGAGATCATCATGTCAAAAAATTCCTGCGGCGCACCCAAGCCGTAGATACAGGATACAGAAGAGACCACGATCACATCCTTACGCTCACATAAGGCTGCTGTGGCAGACAGGCGAAGCTTATCGATCTCATCGTTAGTGGACGCATCCTTGGCGATGTAGGTATCTGTGGACGGGACGTAAGCCTCCGGCTGATAGTAATCGTAGTAGGAGACAAAGTATTCCACTGCGTTCTCAGGGAAGAATTCCTTGAACTCTCCGTACAGCTGGGCTGCAAGTGTTTTATTGTGCGCAAGTACCAAGGTTGGTTTGTTAAGCTGAGCAATAACATTTGCCATGGTAAAGGTCTTACCGGATCCTGTAACACCCAGTAATGTCTCGAACTGGTTGCCTTCTTTGAAGCCTTTGACCAGACGCTCGATCGCCTGAGGCTGGTCGCCGGTGGGCTTGTATGGGGCTTTTAGTTTGAACTCATTCATGGTAAATTCCTCCAATTGTGACTTTTAGTACGACTAATATCAGCCAAAAATTCGTATCCGGATTCGTAACGAAAAGCTTTTTTTTATGGTGAATCATCACTTCTTTTAACTCGTAACTGCAAAAAGTCACAAAACTGATTTTTCTGGATTAAACAGCACTCGGAAATACCTGATATCACTTGGCTCCGATCCTGTCTTATTTTTACTGTTTGTTCTTGTAACAGTCCCTATTATATCAAAGATAATTTCAAAAGTATATAGAGTAGGGTAAGAAAAAAGTACAAATGTTCGATTGTTATTTGTACTTTTTCTTTCACTACTATTCTATTTTTCATCAGGCTGCATGGAAATATTCTTCTATAATCGAATCTATTTCTTTCATTTCCTAATAATCAAAATACTGATTTTCCCGCTCTTTTGGAATCACTTCTTCAATATATGGCTCCAATGCATACAGACAATCTTCTATAATCTGTGCTGTATCTCCATAAACATCTACAGAAATGATTTCCTTGGAATGTCCCAATAAATGTGAAACTCCCTTCACATTAAAGCTATTTTTCAGCAAAATCGTGGTATAGGTATTTCGCAACTGGTGGAAATGAATATCAGGAAAATCCAAAGATTTCAGCAGCTCTTTATAATATTTTTGATGATATCCCTTGCTCCGTTTTAGGAGCAAGCGATTGAACTGCTGTAAACAACCTTTTGCATATATCATTCACTTCATCATCAACCGGCATTCGCTGATTCTCAAGATAAAACTTCAAGTATATTTTGTATGTTTTATCTGCTATTGCACTCTTCTGTTTTTGTTTTAAATCTTTATAGCTTCTGTCGTTCCTCTGCATTTACAATTCCTCATCTGACTTCTTTCTCTCGTGCCATCAAAAGCATTTTTTCAAAAGACTGAGCGAATCTTTCATCATCTTCCTCCATCCGCTTCTTCGATCCCTTGATATGACATTTACGGGAACTTCTTCTGGCTTTTTTATTCAGATGACGTTCCATTAGCATCTGATCAATATTATCATTTGCATGTTGTCTGATTGTATCCAGTCCTTTTTCGTTTATTTACTCCAAATTCTTTAAACAAATTGAAATTCGGATTATCTCTCTGACATAATATCTGATGTTCTCCATTTAATATAGTTAATTGACCCGAAACCGCATTGTCATATTTTAGTCCTTCTGTCAATTGTATTCCACTAATTCATGAACCTCTGCTAATCAATTATATACATACCTTAAAATCGTTTTTATAACTTCATCAATCACAATCGGCTTTGACAAATGTGCGTTCATTCCTGCATCCAGTGATGCCTGAACATCTTCTGCAAATGAATTAGCTGTCATTGCTATAATAGGAATGTTTTTTCCATCCGGTCTGTCATTCATTGCCCTGATTGCTTTTGCTGCTTCATAACCATTCATTTCAGGCATCATGATATCCATCAGGATTACATCAAATGTGCCTTCCGGATGATTTCTGAAAATCTCAACAGCATTCTTTCCATCCACAGCTCTATCTACATTCATCCCGAACTCTTCCAACTGCACGGCAGCAATCTCTGCATTCAGTTCATTATCCTCTGCAAGAAGGACATTCACACCTGTAAGATTTACCTTTTCAGAAAAACCTGTGTCTGACTTATTACATTCCTTATCTGTAATTTCCAAAGGAATATCCACAGTAAATGTAGTTCCCTCCTGCTTTTTACTCTGCACAGAAATGGTTCCACCCATCATATCTACATACTTCTTTACGATAGCCATCCCCAGTCCAGCTCCATGGTACTGCGTTCTCACATCGGAATCTTCCTGTGCAAATTTCTCAAAAACTTCTTTTGTAAATTCCTCACTCATGCCAATACCAGTATCCGAAATGCGGTAATGCATATTTATATATCCATCCCCGCCCTTTTCCTGACACCGGGCTTCAAATGTAATCGCCCCTCCATCCGGAGTGAACTTCACGGCATTGCTCAGAATATTAACCAGCACATCTCGCAGACGTACAGGATCCACAAGTACATTTGGGATCTTTGCTTCTTCACGCTGGATCTTAAAGCTGATATCCCTGTTCGTAAGAAAGCCTTTTGTAATATCCAGTGCAGAATCTGTGATACTTTTCAAATCTGCCGGTACCAGATTGTATTTCACTTTTCCACTTTCCACGCGAGTCAGATCTAATACATCATTGATCAGCGACAGTAAATACTCTGAACTTTCATCAATCTTTTCCAGACAATTTTTCACTTCGTCTGACGGATTATTTTTCATTGCAATACCAGTAAATCCCATGATTGCATTCATCGGTGTTCTCATATCATGAGACATATGTGACAGAAATGCTGTTTTTGCCTTGTTTGCAGCCTGCGCATGCTCTGCCAGTTCCGCCATTTCCTCAGCCGTCTCCTGGGCTGCCTTCTGAACTTTTTGTCTTGCACTGAGACGCATTGCTATCACAGCCATAGTAGTCAGCAGCCATCCGAAAATAAGAAGAACCCAAACAGTAACAACAGGATGCAGACGGATCCAGTCAACAAATGTCAGCTCTGTTGCTTTGTATGTGGTATACCGTGCTGCTAGATCTTCGACAAGATATTTTGGCATGGCATACATTGCTTTCGTCAGGATGCCAGCCAGTGCATGATTCTCTGTTGATGATATTACCATGCGGTAGGTGTATGTAGGCTGTTCTAGCAGCGTATATGTCAGGGTGCCTGTGGTGTCACTATTCACAAACGCCTGTGCCATATAATAGTAGACGAAGGCAGCATCGGCTTTTCCCTTACGGACAGCCTCCATCATTTCCTGTCGGGTACTGCACATCAGTATTTCTGCGCCGGGTGCCATTGCATCTGCAATTGAATTTGATGCTGTCTGGTCAACCGTAGTAACAACATTGATTTTTCCATCAAAGTCTCGGCGTGTCACCTTAGCCAGCTGCATCGTAATATAAGGTGCGGTAATTCCCCATTCTTTCGTCTCAGCATAGTTATCTGTTTCCAGGCGCGCATCGATGCTCATATCTGTAGTTTCCTTATTTTTCTGATAAGCAATATACTCATCTCTGGTGGCAAGTGTAAGAAACTCATAGGAAATCCCGGCATAGTCTGCAATTTTCCGGAAGTAATCCGGGATAATCCCCTTCATCTCACCATTTTCATTATAAGAATATGGATAACGGGTCGGATCACACAGAACACGAATTGGGTTGTCCTTGGAATATTGTGCAATAATACTTTTTTCTTGCTCCGTATATTCCAGATTCTTAGTTTCTATGCTTTCATAATTTTTATTATAAAGCGTTGTTTTCCAGTCACCCTCAACTGCATTCATCTGATCGATCGCATAATTGATCTCATTCAGCAATTCTGTATTGCCCTTTTTAACAATGACATAGAAATCACTGCTGCCAAATTTATCCACGATTCGCTCATTGTTTGTTTTTCTCAGAGAACTGGTAACAATCGCATCAACTTTTTCGCTCTGAAGGGCTTCATCCATTTCTGTGGTCGTATCAAAATAAGATGGAACATATGTAAATCCTTTGTCGTCTGCAAAATCCGCAAACTCTTCATTCCGGGTGTTTCCGTTCAAAAGCGCCACACGCATACCATTGTAAGTGCTGTAATTGCCGTCTACAATCGTGCTGTTGTCACTGCGGACGGTCAGCATCCCATAATTGGTTCCGATCGGACGTGAAAAATCAAACTTTTCTTCTCTGTCCGGTGTTTTGCGGGCAGATGTTACCATGTCAATCTCGCCATCTTCAAGCATCTGCTGCATATCATCCCAGCTCTGATCGTATCCGACATATTCATAATCCACATCCCAATAACGAGCCATCAGCCGAAGAAAATCATAACCATACCCACTGCGGTTGCCTTCTTCATCCATCACATGATAACCATCCATGGCAAAGAAACCGACTTTGACAGTTTCATGCTGCGAACTGTCCTCGGCTGCATATGCAGTCTGGGGAGAAAATATCATACACACGCATACAAAAGCCAGTAACACTGCCACATATTTCTTTGCTCTCGAAATCATAGTAAATCTCCTGTCTGTCTGTCTGTCTGTCTGTCTGTCTGTCTGTCTGTCTGTCTGTCTGTCTGTCTGTCTGTCTGTCTGTCAAATATATTTCTCTATACATCTCCTTGTCAACCTCCTGGTTTAATAAAATTGCACTGCCGCATCAATATCTTCATCTGAATCTGCTACCCTGACCGGGACTGCCAGAAACACAACACAAAGAATTGTCTTACTGCATTTTCTGTTTTAAAACCAATTGCAAAGTATCCTCTATTTTTTTACTGTCAATGGGTTTTGCAATATGTGCATTCATTCCGGCATCTATACACTCCCTGATATCATCCTGAAATGCATTCGCTGTCATCGCAATGATTGGTATCTCTTTTGTATCTTTACGGTTCAATGTCCTTATCTGTCTGGCTGCTTCTAATCCATCCATTACCGGCATCATGATATCCATAAAAATAAAATCAAATCTGCCCGGAACTGACTGGGAAACAATATCCACAGCCTCCTTGCCATTTTCTGCCGTAGTCACAACCATCTTTTCATCTTCCAGCAGCATTTTTGCAATTTCCAGATTTAGCTCATTATCCTCAACTAATAATACACTCTTACCCGACAGATCAGGCTTTTCCACTTTTTTTTGCTGTTCCTTCTCAGCATTATGATCAATCTCAAGTGGTATCGTAACGGTAAACGTTGTACCTACATTTTCTTTACTTTCCAGTTTGATTGTTCCATTCATCCTGTCCACAATATCTTTTACAATAGAAAGTCCAAGTCCGGCACCACTATATCCATTCGTTGTTTCTTTTCCTTCCCGGGCATAGGATTCAAATGCATGTTTCTGAAATTCTTCGCTCATACCAAGTCCCGTATCGGAACATACAAATTCAAAAACTGCCGTCTTGTCATCACTTGAAATCTCATTGAAATACAGGATTACTTTACCACCTCTTCGGTTATATTTAACGGCATTTCCGGCAAGATTCATAAGAAGACGGTTTAGATATTCCTCACTGCCAATAACATATCTGTGATGAAAAGTACTCATGGAAACTCCGCCTTCAAAGCTGATACCATACTCCTTTGCATTTGTCTCAACAATCGAAATCTGTTTTACGAGCATTGCAACCAGATCAAATGGCTTGTGTTCCAGCTGTATTGTTCCAGATTCTACTTTTCCGATATCCAGAACATTATTCAGAAGGGACTGCAGATAGTCCATGGATTCCATTACCTTTGCTTTACATTCATACAATTTTTCCTTATCGCCAAAATAACGCTCTGATATATTGATCATCCCACTAATTCCATTTAAAGGTGTCCGGATATCGTGGCTCATATGTCTCAAAAAATCTGTCTTTGCACTGTTCGCCTTTTCTGCCTGCTTCTGTGCCTCTTTTGCCTTTTTCTCTGCAATTCTGGCTTTTTGGAGTAATCCAAGTATCAGTATCAGCACGATCAAAAAAACAGATACAACAAGCACCGTAAAGCCCCAGAAATTGTCCCTTATAAACTCCCTTACCGTAACTTTCTTCAGATTACTGTCATACATATACACAGCATTGGAGAATTTTGAAGCAGACATTGTTTTTATAGTCTTATTCAGGACAGACAGCAGCATGCTATTTCCACGTCTGACTGCAAATGACACCATACCGTACTTTTCCAGAAAAACACTATGCAGTTTATTATCATCAGAATATTGTTCCAACTTGCCTGAGTCCATAATCATGCAGTCTGCTTTTCCATTATAAACAGCCTTCTTTGCATCCTTCCATGTAGCATATTCCTTCACATGCCACTGTGGATAATTGTAGGAAACATAAGACTTCAAATCACTGTCTTCTCTTGGTATCGCAACCGTATTTTCAGCATTTTCATCAAAACTCTTTTTAACCGTTGCAGCCGCCATATTGTACTTCCAGACAGTATCTGTTAAATCATAGCCCAGGTCTTCGGCAGCATTCGTATTTTGCATCACATGAAAAATCATATCAATTTCTCCATCATGCAACGCTTTTTGCATATTCTCTTGTGAATCATAGCCCTTCAGGTCAAATTTCAAAGTCTGTACTTCCAGGCAGTTTTGTGCAAGCTGGGTGTAATCCATGATCAGGCCGCTCACTTTTCCGGTTTCTGTATCAAGAGTACTGACCCCGCCATCGTTTATCAAATAACCGATTTTGATTGTTCCATGCTCTGACAGCCATTTCTGTTCTTCTCCCGTCAGAAAATATACACTGTCCACTGACAGAAACTGCTTATGCAGTTCATCTGCATAATAAGGATTATCATCTGTGATCCTTCTCATAGCATTATCCAGCTCTGTCTTTAAATCAGAATGACTCTGGCCGATTGCAAAATATATTTTTGAACTTCCGAGATTCGTTAAGGCCACCATCCCGTACCCATCCAGACGGGAATCCTCTAACGATACAAAAGCGTCAATTTCTCCGTCTGCAATTTTCTTCAAAGCATCTTCATTATTTGAAACATTGACATGCTGTATGTGCAGATTATATTTCTTTTCCCACTCGTTCAATACCATTTCCGACAGGTAACCCATAAGCACCCCAATCTTTTTCCCATTGAAAGATGCAGTGTCAGAGGATGAGATGTCTGTATGAGCGGGTTTTACATAGACATAATATCTTTCGTCTCCCATTGGAATAGCGGAAAAAAGCATATTCTCTGCCCGTTCCTCCGTATAAGAGATTCCTTCTATCATATCCAGCTCATCATTTTTTAATTTGTCGAAACAATTTTCCCATGTACAATCTACATATTCATAGTTCCACCCGGTATAACCTGCGATTTTCTGCAGATATTCATAGCCGTATCCGCTTCTTTTTCCATTTCCATTTATCTTATCATACGTATCATCCGGCACACCAATCCTGACAACTCTCTCTTTCTGATTTTCTGCTGCAAAAGCATAAACCGGACAGATTGAAAAAAGGATGCAACTGCACAATATTATAATGATACCCCTTTGCAATACTGATTTATTCATTTTCATACTTTTCTCTCTCCCAGTAAAATTATTATAGTTACGCCTATGAAATAACACCACAAAAAAGCACTGTCAGACAGACAGTGCACCTCATTTTATGCAACTGGCTGCCATTTTACAGGCCCTGTAGCTTTGCGTCCCAGACTTTCATCTGGTTTGCCGATTTCCTTATTATAGCTTTTAAACTTATGCAAAAAAACTGGTTTCATTATACTCCAGTGCTCTACCGTACACAAGAAAAACATTACCGTTTTAACGTTCAAAAATAAAAAAAAGAACAGCCGATACATATACTCGAACTGTTCTCCTACTTCCGAAGTCCACGCAGCATTGACATTACTGTTTCCTGCTCATTTGTACTCAGATTGTTCCATATCCTTAAAACTTCTTTCTGTTTTTCTGTCAGATTCTCTGAATTACCTTCCTGAAAAAACTGCGATAATGTCACGCCCAAAGCTGTACATATTTTTTCAAGTGTGATCAGCGACGGCAGGTTTTCCTGCGCCATGATCCTTCCCAGTGACGACTGAGAAATTCCAGATAGTTGCGATAATCTGTATTTACTGATATCACGCTTTTCACATAAAGATGTTATTTTATCCGCAATATACTTCTCTACCTGCAAGTAACTATACCTCATTTCCGCTATTACATGTTCTTATTGTACCTGTAATAATGAAAGAATATTAGTAATCAATTTTGCAAGTATTCATTCCCATTATAGGAAGTATACGGATAAAAAAATATAAAGATACTTTCGTTTCCGCAAAAGTCATTTTCGCTTGTGACCTCCGACTCGTTATGCTTATTCTACACCGTCCTTACACCCCGATCAGCCCCTCTCTCCGTCTTATCTTTTCCAGCTACCGCCTGCTTCTGCTGTGTCAGTTTTCTATCTTCTTTTCCCGCATCCTTAACCACAGCATTCGCTTCGGTGCTTGTTCCCCGCTCATCTGCTCTTCCTTCATTTCTTTCTGCTATCTGCAGTTCTCTTCTCTCCTTCACACCTTTTTCTTCCAGGTTACAAAAGCTCTGCAGATACGGAAGTACATGATTCTGCATATCTGTCAGATCTTCCATATACTTTTGGAACTCTTCACTTCCTTTGCCTTTCTGGTAATTGATCCAATACTCATCTGTAAGCTTCATTTCATTGTCATACTTCAACTGACTTACAATACCGCCATGTCTATTTCCAATATCCATTGACTTCTTGAAATGAAGCAGCTTCTGTTCACCTTTTTCCGCATAATATACAGTCACATATATCTTTGCGATTTTCGTAGGTTCGTCTGTCTTCGGATCACGTTTTGCATACCATTCTTTATCTCACATTATATTAACGATCCCTTGCACCGAACAGACTTATAGTCAATCGGATATTCGCAATCCGCTTTCGCTACTTGCTCATAACCGAATAACTGCTCCGCAGTTTATCAGGAGGGGC
>NZ_JBBMEJ010000011.1:0-134333 GCF_040096615.1 Blautia aquisgranensis | reverse complement strand
CTGAAAAGTGGCCTAAAGCCACTTTTCCCCGTCCCTTATGGCAACAGATTCTGCATGCTCTTCAAACTGATAGCCAGTGTGGAAGTATTATGCAGAAGTGCTGATGTTGTCGGCTGCAAGATTCCCGCAACACCGCAGGCGATTAACCCTGCATTAAAAGTAACGATGAAACGATAGTTTCGCCTGATTCGTTTCATCAGTGCATTGCTGATTTCTTTAAGAACAACAAGTTCCTGAAGATCATCCGCTCCAACTGTGATATCTGCGACCTCACGGGCGATCTCTGCGCCGTCACTGATGGCAATACCTACATTTGCTGCGGAAAGTGCTGGTGAATCATTGATTCCGTCTCCGATCATGATGACTTTTCTTCCGGCTGCCTTCTCTTTTTCAATGAAGTTCGCCTTATCCTCCGGAAGTACCTCGGAATAATATTCATCCACACCCACACGTTTCGCTATGGCTGCAGCTGTACGCTCACTGTCGCCTGTCATCATAACGATCTTGGAGATACCTGCTGCACGCAGTGCCTCGACAGAAGCCTTCGCCTCCTCACGAAGTGGATCTTCAATACAGATCACGGCAGAAAGACGTCCGTCGATTGCCAGATACAGGTGCGAATATTCCTCCGGAATCGCCTCGAATTTCTCTCTGCCTTCCTCCGGGATCGCACATTTCTCATCTTCGAATACAAAATGATAGCTTCCGATCACAGCCTTATGGCCTTCGATCGTTGTGGAGATTCCATGCGCTACCACATACTCAACCTTGGAATGCATTTCCTCATGTGCCAGATTTTTCTTCTTGGCAGCACTGACAACAGCCTTAGCCATTGAGTGCGGGAAATGCTCTTCCATACATGCTGCGATACGCAGCATCTCGTCCGGATCATTTCCGTCAAACGGAACCACATCCACAACGGTTGGTTTCGCCTTGGTCAGTGTTCCGGTCTTATCAAATACAATGGTATCTGCCTCAGCCATAGCCTCCAGATATTTTCCACCCTTGACTGTCACCTTATGGGTGCCGGCCTCACGGATTGCGGAAAGCACAGAGATCGGCATTGCCAGCTTCAGCGCACAGGAGAAATCTACCATCAGGATCGCAAGAGCCTTGGTTGCATTTCTGGTGATCAGATACGTAAGTGCAGTTCCGCCAAGTGTGTACGGTACCAGCTTATCTGCCAGGTGCTCTGCTTTGCCCTCAAGAGAAGACTTCAGCTTCTCGGATTCCTCGATCATGGTAACGATCTTATCATAGCGGCTGGAGCCACCCACTGTTTTCACGCGGATCGTGATCTCGCCTTCCTCTACGACAGTTCCTGCATAGGCAATGTTGTCTTCTTTTTTGCATACAGGTACGGATTCACCGGTGAGGGATGCCTGGTTGACCATGGCTTCTCCGTCGATCACGCTTCCATCAAACGGAATAACGGTACCCATCCGGACTACAACCTCATCTCCCGGCTGAATCTCTCCGGACTCTACCAGAATCTCCTGGTCATCTTTTTTCAGCCATACCTTACCCACATTCAGGGACATGGTTCTCGCAAGATCTCCGACAGATTTCTTATGTGTCCACTCTTCCAGGAGCTCACCGATTCCAAGAAGGAACATAATTGAACCTGCAGTGCCGAAATCCTGGCGTAATACAGATACTCCGATGGCAGTAGCATCCAGAACAGGAACCTCGATCTTACGATGAAGAAGTGTATCAATTCCCTTCCATATATATTTCACGGAAGTTGCGGTTGTATAGATTGCGTTCAGTGGATATGGCAGAAAAAGTTTTCTTCCGTAATGGTAGAGCACCTTGGAGATCAGCTTCTCCTGATATTCTGCATTCAAAGCTCTTCCTGAGCTCTGAAGTACCTGGGAAGGAACCTCCACATCCTGATAATGGAATGCCTGAATACCGGAAATAACAGCTGCTCTGCTACCCTGATAACAGACTACTGCATCACAGGTTCTCTCATATACCTTGGCAGAAGTCACTCCGTCAAGATTCTGGAGATAATACAGTAATGTATCTGCCTGCTCATAGCTCATCCTCTTCTGTGCCAGATGAATACGGAGTCTTCCTCTTGTCTCATGTTTAATAAAAAATTTCACGGAAAATCGCCTCTTTACTCAGCTGTCTCTTCTGTTGCTGCTTCTTCTGTAGTCTCTTCTGCTGTTTCTTTGAAAGCATCCTCTTCTGCTGTCTCAGGTGCTTCTGCATCCTCTACAGCTTCCTCTGCTGCAGCTCTGTCCTCGTTGATTCCCTTAGCCTCTGCGTAAATATCCTCAGCATTCTCCTGGAGGCTTGTAGCTGTTTTCATAACACAGTCTTTCGCTCTTAAAACAGCTGCTGTACATTCTGTGTAAAGCTTCTTCGCATCCTTGCTTGTAAGGATCTTAATTCCTGCTGTTCCGAAAAGAACACCTGCTGCAAAAAGTCCTGATTTTTTGAATTTGAAGTCTACCATGATAATTTTCCTCCTGATCATAATATTTTCATTTGTGATATGTATATACTGTCAAAAGCTGACAGCATAACATTCTTTTTTTTATTCCGGAGCTTATTCTGATAATACCGCCCCGATATTTTCATCATTATAGGACACTGTTCGAAAAATGTCCAGTGTTTTTTGTGTGAATTTGAAACAATTTACATAATTTTCAGTTAATTTGTCCTAACAGTTAATGTTTGCTAACAGTTGTTCTGAACTAATTTTATCATTTTGCACGATGAACTTCCCATTATATGTGTCACCTGTAAGATTCTTCTGTCAGTTACTTCACTTCACGCCGGTTCATTCACCGGAAGCAGCGCCAGGCTGCGGATATTCTGCCCGCTTACCTCACCGCAGGCCTTAAGTCCGGCAAGGATCACCTCATTCAGCTTCTGGCCGGACAGATGGCAGATGGTATCATCATCCAGCTCCACTGTGCAGGCACCCTTTGTACTGCAGGCCACCCGGTACATATTCTTACGGCTGATCGCTCCGATTGCTTCCAGCGTATTGATCATGCGATACACGGTAGCCACCCCAATCTTCGGATCCAGTGCTGATGCCTGATAATAGATCTCCTTACAGCAGGAGCATTCCCCTTCCAGGATAATATCCAGCAAAAGCATTCTCTGTCTGGTGATCCGCAATCCTCTTTCTTTAAGCTTCTCTATAATAAGATCTTTCTGCATCTGTGTATGCTGATAGCATCCGGCTCCTTTTTCTTCTTTCTCAGCTTCTGCATTATACATTTCGATCCCTCCTGTTGAGAAAAATATTCATCACTTTCACAGAATATCATTTCTTATCTAGAAAGTTAGTATACTCCAACTTTAGTTAGTTGTAAATAACCCATTTCTGTTTTTTTCATCTGCTCTGCGATAGTTGAGTATTTTGCCCAAATACAGTATAATATCTGGTGAATATGTCCATGCGAAACCGTCGTTTTGACAGAATGACGAAAAATCCCCTTTCGTTTTTTCGTCAGAATGACAAGAAACTGCCGGAAAGTTTGTACGATTCATCTCTAGCTCTTTTCCTTCATTTTCGCTATACTGTTAACCAGCAAAGGAAATTACGTCGAATACAATATAGTTAATTTGGAGGGAAACACAATGGCAAGTTTATCATTATCTCACATTAATAAAACTTATCCGAACGGCTTCCAGGCAGTTAAAGATTTCAACCTGGAGATCGAAGACAAAGAGTTCATCATCTTCGTAGGACCATCCGGATGTGGTAAATCTACAACACTTCGTATGATCGCAGGTCTTGAGGAGATCAGCGGTGGTACACTTAAGATCGGTGACAAGGTTATGAACGATGTAGAGCCTAAGGATCGTGATATCGCAATGGTATTCCAGAACTACGCTCTGTATCCTCATATGACAGTATATGATAACATGGCATTCGGACTTAAACTTCGTAAAGTTCCGAAGGATCAGATCGATAAAGCTGTTCGTGAAGCAGCAAGAATCCTTGACCTTGACAAACTTCTTGATCGTAAACCGAAGGCTCTTTCCGGTGGTCAGAGACAGCGAGTTGCTATGGGACGTGCTATCGTACGTAATCCTAAGGTATTCCTTATGGATGAACCTCTTTCCAACCTGGATGCTAAACTTCGTGTGCAGATGCGTATCGAGATCTCCAAGATCCATCAGAGACTGGGTGCTACAATCATCTATGTAACACATGACCAGACAGAGGCTATGACACTTGGTACCAGAATCGTTGTTATGAAAGATGGTGTTGTTCAGCAGGTTGATACACCACAGAACCTGTATCAGAAACCGGGCAACCTCTTCGTTGCAGGATTCATGGGATCTCCGCAGATGAACTTCCTTGACTGCGTTATCTCCGAAAAAGGCGGCAACACAGTTGCTACAATCGGTAACGAGCATGAGGTTATCGTTCCTGCTGCCAAGGCTAAAGTTCTTAAAGACAAAGGCTACATCGGAAAGAAAGTTGTTCTTGGTATCCGTCCTGAGGATATCCATGATTCTCAAATGTTCCTTGAGACATCTCCAAGCAAACCAATGAACTCTGTAGTTAAAGTTTACGAGCTTCTTGGTGCCGAAGTATTCCTGTACTTTGATGTTGACGGAACTCAGATCACAGCACGAGTTGATCCTCGTACAACAGCTAAGACCGGCGATCCGATCAGATTCGCATTCGATATGGAGAAAGCTCACTTCTTCGACAAAGAGACAGAGCTTACAATCACAAACTAATTCTCACAGAATTAGAAAAACAGAATTTAACCCCGGGGGATATGATTTCCCGGGGTTTCTTTTTTGAAAGGATTAAATTTTATGAAATTACAGCAAACACTTCAAAAATCTCTGGATGACTGGAACCGGATCAGTGGTCTGGATTTCTGTATACTGGATGAGAACAATCAAATTTATATTACTACCTGCGACAGAAAACTCCCCTCTCCTGAAAAACTTGCACAGTTTCGTGAAGATCCTGCTTTATGTATTTCCAATCGAACCTGCAGCCTGTACAAGCTCAATGGTTCTTCCGACAATATGCTGCTGCTCGTATGGGGAACCGGTGACTCCGTTCCTACGATCGGAGAGCTTGCTGTCTGCCAGATTGAAAGCCTGCTCACTGCCTATGCCGAAAAAACTGACAAGAATTCTTTTATGCAAAATCTTCTCCTGGAACGCTATTCACAGGTAGAAGCCTTCAACAAGGCAGCCAGACTTCGCATTGCCCCTTCCGTGCGTCGCGCTGTATTCCTGGTAGAGACCAAACAGCATAAGGATGAAAACGCCCTAGCTACTATCCGGAACATCTTTTCCGCACGCACCAGGGATTTCATCACTGCACTGGATGATTCCGGAATCATTGTTGTCCGTGAGCTGCAGAGCACAGAGAGCTATGAAGAGCTGGAAGGCATCGCCTGCATGCTGGTGGATATGCTGAACACCGAGGCCATGACCTCTGCCTGGGTCTCCTACAGCAATGTTGCCGATGATATCATGGAGCTTTCCGATGCTTATAAGGAAGCCCGTACAGCTCTCGAAGTAGGAAAGATTTTTTATGCGGACAAAAATGTTTTCGGCTACAATCGCCTTGGCATCGGCCGTCTGATCTATCAGCTTCCTACACAGGTCTGCGATATGTTCGTAAACGAGATCTTCGGCGAGGAATCCCTGGATTCCATTGACGATGAAACCTTAAATATCATCCGCACCTTCTTTGAGAATAACCTGAACCTTTCTGAGACCTCCAGACAGCTCTATGTGCACAGAAATACTCTTGTGTACCGATTTGAGAAGCTTCAGAAGCGTTTCGGCCTGGATGTGCGTACCTTTGAGGATGCCCTGGCCTTTAAGCTTGCCATGATGGTATCCGATTATCTGAAATATTCCAGGAATCACGGAAAATAATTGAAGCTTATTTCAGCAGCATCAGATGCTCCGGTGGAAAATACAGATACTCCGGAAGATTCCTGTCCGGATCCTCGGTAAAGCTGTTCTTTGGGCGCATCCACCATATTCCCGAAGAATTTTTTTCCTGCCTATTCGTTATCATGTACTGATGCTCAAAAGTTGTCTCTATGTACTCACTGACCTGCACCGGCATACAGTTCTCGCCGGACTCTTCTGCCGGGCGCAGCCAGTGTCCTCGGATTCCCACATGGGTGATGTCCTCTCCCACCGTCTCCTCTGTATGCAGCTTCATTTTCCAGTCCTCTGCAAAGATCTCGTGATCTCCAAGCTTCTTTATGGAAGAATAGTTCTTACAGCCTGTCAGTCTGGCCGCTTCCAGAAGTCCCGGCCGTTCAAAAAGGCTTTTCGTCTCGCCGGTCACAAGGATTCTGCCCTTATCCACAACCGATAATTCCTTGCAGAACTTATATGCCTCATCCCTGCTGTGCGTTACAAGGATCATATCGCCCTTATAATCTTTCAGAAAATCCTGCATTTCTCTCTGAAGCACATCTTTGAGATAGCCATCCAGTGCCGAAAAAGGCTCATCCAGAAGAATGGCTTCCGGTTCTCCGATCATCATCCTTGCCAATGCCACTCTCTGCTGCTGCCCTCCGGAAAGCTGGGAAGGATATCGTTTCTCAAGTCCTTCCAGATGATAACGCCGGATCAGGTCTGCCACCTTCTCCCTGGCAGAAGCTTTTCCACCGCGATAGCCACAGAGGATGTTCTGTTCCACAGTCATTGTGGGAAAAAGTGCATAATTCTGGAATAAGTATCCGATATGTCTCTTCTGTGGCTTCAGATTAATTCTCGCTTCCGAATCAAAAACAGTTTTTCCATTGATCACGATCTTTCCTCTGTCCGGTGTTTCGATTCCCGCAATACAGCGCAGAGTCATGCTCTTGCCGCTTCCAGATGCGCCAAGAAGCCCGATTGCTGCCGAGCTGCCTTCAAATTTCACCTTCAGGGAAAAATCCCGGAAGTTTTTTTCGATATTTACGCTGACTGCCATCAGATCCACCTTCTTGTCTTCATTCCTCTTCCGGATACGATGTTGATCAGTGCCACGATCACAAAGGAGATCAGCACGATCACCACCACCCAGAAGCCTGCAATTCCATAATTACCGGCTGCAGTCTCCGCTGCAATGGCAACGGAAACGGTTCTCGTCTTTCCCAGGATATTTCCCGCAAGCATGGAGGTTGCTCCATACTCACCAATGGCGCGGGCAAAAGCCAGCACAGTTCCTGATGCGATTCCCGGACCTGCCGCCGGCATAACCACCCTCCAGAATATTCTGCTGTCACTCATCCCAAGAGTCTGTCCTGCATAGATCAAATTCACGTCCACCTGTTCAAAGGCAGCTCTTGCATTGCGGTACATCAGCGGAAATGCGATCACTGCCGCAGCCACAACACAGCCCTTCCAGGTCTGTACGATCTTGATATCAAAATTTTCAAGAAGAAAGCTTCCGAAAGGGCGTTTCAGACTGAATATCAGCAACAGGATAAAACCGGCTACCGTCGGCGGCAGCACCAACGGCAGTGTAAGGATTCCGTCCAGCACTGCTTTCGCACCAGACGGAAGCTTCATGATCTTTCTTGCACAGAATACCCCCAGAAAAAAAGCGATCACTGTGGCAACCAGACCTGTTTTTAAGGAGATCCAGAGCGGACTCCAGTTTACTTCTCTCAGAAATTCTACCATAGAAATTATTTCTCAGCCTTATATGCTGCAAATCCGTAATCTTCAAACACTTTGATCGCTGCATCAGACTCTACATAATCAAGAAATGCCTCTGCTGCCTTCGTATCGTCCTCAGATGCTTCTTTATCTTCAATAAGACCTACCGGATAGAGTACCGGTGTCTGAAGACTGTCTGCCGGTGCTTCTGCCAGGATCTCTACTTTATCAGCAACGGAGGCTGCATCTGTCGCATATACAACACCGATCTCGTTACTTCCTTCACTGACTGCTGCCAGAACATCCGTTACATTCTTACACTCATTGATTTCCATCTCATTCACTTTATCCATGATACCAAGATTTGTGAAGATCTCACGGGAATACTGTCCGACCGGAACGTCCTCACCTGCAAGTGCCATGTTCTCTGCATCTGTCACATTTTCAAAGCCTGCGACCTTCGTTTTTCCGTCCTTTGGCTTGATGAGTACAACCTTGTTCTCCAGAAGATCAACTACGGTATCTGCTTTTGTCAGCTTCTCGTCTGTAAGCTCATTCATCTGCTTATCTGCTGCCGAAAAGAAAAGATCACAGCGTGCACCTTCTTCAATCTGTGTCTGTAATGTACCTGAACTGTCTGCGCTGTAATAAATGGTCACGTTCGGATAAAGCTCATTGAAGTCCTTCTGGATTTCTTCCATGGAATTGCTGAGGCTGGCTGCGATAAATGCGTAAACCTCGCCCTTCAGATCCTTGTCGCCCTTCTCTTCTGTGTCTGCTGCGAGCACATTTCCGGTCATCAGACCCATGCTCAGGATTCCTGCTGTAAGCGCTGCTAAGATTTTTTTCTTCATTTTTTATTCCTTTTCCTTTCGTTTCGTTCAGTTTCATTCAGTTTTGAATGGTTTCGTCTAATTTTACCGAAATGAAAGTTTCTTGTCAAGAAGTAAGGCATTGCTGTTTTTTTCCGCACATGCTATCATGAAAAAAGATTTACAGGTATCAGATAAGTATGAATGATAAGGAGAATATATTTATGAAACTCAGTGCTCGCAACCAGTTAAAAGGAAAAGTTATCAACATCAACAAGGGAGCTGTAAACTCCATCGTTTCCATTGATATCGGCGGAGGAAATATCATCACTGCGACTATCTCCTGTGCAGCAGTAGAGGAGCTTGGACTTAAGGTTGGCTCTGATGCCTACGCTGTGATCAAGGCTACCAGTGTCATGGTGGGAATCGATGAATAAGTTCTATACAGCACAGGAAGTTGCTGATAAATTAAAGATCAAAAAAACTACAGTCTATGAACTGATCAAACGAGGGGAGCTTTCCTCCTCAAAGATCGGCAAACAGCTTCGTGTCAGCGAGAATCAGCTGAAGCAGTATCTGGACAGTGCCACACAGCCCGCTTCTGTCCAGACTCAAGATTACCAGCCGGAGAGTTCTCTTCTGAAAAGAGATTATCTGATTCATTCCAGCGGGCTGATCATCAGTGGCCAGTCCTCTCCTGCACTGGATCTTCTTCTGAACCAGCTGCCTGCACAGGAAGGAAGCCTTCCGGTGCTTCAATCTCATATGAATACTTACAACGGACTGTACTCCCTTTATTTTGAAAAAGTCCATATTGCCTGCGCGACAGCTTCTTTTTCGGATATTCAGAGTCTTGTTCCTGGGATTCCTCTGGCTGCCCTGACTTTCTACAGCTATGAGATCGGTCTTTATATAAAAAAAGGAAATCCCCGGAATATTCAGGGATTTCCTGATCTGCAACGCGCAGACATTATTTTTGCCAACCGTGAAAAAGGAAGCAGCCGGAGGGTTTATCTTGACCGTCAGTTAAGTAAGCTCAAGATTTCTCCGGAATCTATCTCCGGATACCGGAATGAACTGGTTTCTGACTTTTCTACTGCAGCTGCTGTCGCAGGCGGGCAGGCGGACATCGCCCTGGGCGAAGCCTATGCTGCCAGAACTTTCACTGACCTGGATTTTCTTCCTCTCGGAACAGAAACCATGTATCTTGTCATGGATGCTTCCCATTTCAGTGAGCCCGGATTCCGGGCTGTAGCTGATACCATATCTTCAGAAGCTTTCCGCAAGGCTCTGGCTCTCCAGACCGGATATGATACCTCTCACACCGGAGAACTGAATAACTTCTGATATCAGTTCAGATAATTATATACCATGGAGGATATCTTCCGGATTCCGTTCTGAAGATGGTATTCGGATCCTCCACTTGAGAATACACACAGAACGTAGTTTGTTTTTCTGCCATAGACAATCGCCATATCATGCTGTACAGAGCTTGTCTCACCTGTCTTGTTGGCACATACGATACCGGACGGAAGTCCTGCCGGAATCTTATATCGAACCTCCTGATGCATCAGAAGATTCAGCATTTCCTGTGAATATTTTTTTGATACACAGGTTCCACGATAAATTCTCCCAAGAAGTTTTCCGCAGTCTTTCGCAGACGCCATCACAAATGCTTTTATAGTGCTAGCCGGATACATGGCCTGATCATTCAGATTGATCATATTTCCGGTCTTCAGATCTTTCACGTAAATCGACCAGTTTCCGCCATAATTTACCGTATATCTTTTCAGCTGATCCTTAAAAGCACTCAGCTGATACTCCGATTTTGTACTCTTCTTCTCCCGATAATCCACATATTTTCCATCCGGTGTTCTTACATTCTTGGCAATAGTTCCACTGGCATCCAGATAATAACCGCTTTTCCAGCAATTGGCTGCTCTTTTCCCGTTTTTATCCACATAATATTTCTGTTTTCCGTAGGTAATCCATCCGGCTTTCTGTCTCAGACATCCATTTCCGCTTCTGAAATAATAGACTCCTTTGAATTTTTTTCCGTTTACGGTTATATTCAAATTATGAAAATATGCCTTTCTGCATAATTTTCCGGTTCCTAAAAAATAGTAATATCCATCTGTAAAATTCACTCCGAAAAATCTTCTCTTTTTCAATCATCAAACATGTAAAATCCATTTTTAAGGTATTCCACATTATCAATATTCAGATATTGAATTCCTGTAAGTTTCTGTTTTTTCGCATTTCTCAAATATCAGCTGTCTCCGAATTTCTTGAGATAATTTCCACTGTTATCCCGAAAAGAAACCGTTTTTTCTGCCGGTTCTCCATGAACTTTTACATAATTTGTCTGAAGCGTAAATCCCATAAAAAGTCCAAAATAAATAAATGCACCAAAATAATTCTTTTTCGAAATCTTTTTTCCATCTTTACTTTCATAACAGCCCGCCGTAATCATACCGGCGGGCTGTTCCTTCCTTTGTTTTTATCAGATTTTTTCGCAAACCATCTGTACTGTGCGATTATATCCCGTTATTTTCTTTAACCACTCCAATACTATTGATATCAGCAGGGATATCAAAAACAGTACCGTCACATTTACCGCAAAATTTCCAAAAGAATATATAAATTCTTTCCAGAAATACTGTCTCAGAAATGTATGTACCAGAAATATATTCATGGAATGTTTTCCTATAAATGTAAAAACCTGCCGTATCCCCGGAATAACTGTGATAAATTCACTGCAAAAAGCAATGACAATGACAGGAAAAATCCCCCATCTGATCTCACTGTATATCGATCCGGGCAAATTTCCATAAGCTTTATATAACGCATACAAAACAACTAATTCCAGCAGAAATTTAACCACTTTCTTCATTCCATGATTCCAGATCTGAAACCAGCGGTCATATAGTCCATATTTTGCAACGCACATTCCCATAAGAAATGTTGGCAGAAATGCATATATTTCTGTTTTTCCCATAACCTGCAGTGACAGCATCCTCGGAATTATTGCAAGCATCGCAAGAATAAGTACCATGCACTCCTCATTCTTCATAATCAGCGGTACACAGATCACAAAGATGACCGCTACGCTCATATACCACCAGGTACCATTCATAGTTGCTGTACCAAACAGTTTCGCAAGTCCCAGAAAATCCAGTCCCATTTCAGCTAGACTTTTTATCCAGTTACCATCTGTAAAATATACCCTTTGGACATAACCAAACATAACCTGGAATATTATTGCTGCTATTATCCATATGATCCAGAAACCTGACATTGTTTTTATCAGACGTTTTGCAGTCCACCGGCATGGCGTATCATGACTTTTTTTATAGCTGAGATATAAACCATACCCGGAAATGAGCGCATATATCGCCACACAGATTTTAGAAGTACTGCTCAGATACAGGATCGTCTGCTCCGCAAATGGTGCAAAGGATACTTGAAAACCTTCAAATCTGTCTCGTGACAGATACATATGATGCATCAGCATCATCAGAATCGCAATGCCCTTCATAGCCTGGGAACTGCATTTATCAAATCTTACTGTTTTATTCACTTCTTCGCTCCCTCTATTTCCTGTTCTCAATAATTTTTTCATATACACGTCTGGAACAGTTTCGGTCATTAAATGCAAATGTTTCATCCATACGTTTCTGATACTTTTCTTTCATGCGACAGTCATTTGACATATATTCTATGATCCTGTTTACCGTGCCTTCCAGCGTATGCTCAACCTCACCAAAGCCATCTCTCTCATAGTCAAAATATCCTTCTGTATAAGAATGTGCTCCGCTGAAAAAGCTCTCCCGGTCAAACTGTGAATACACGATCGGTTTTCTCAAATATGCAAAATCAAAGGCAACTGATGAATAATCCGTGATCATCAGATCCGTCTGTGCAAAAATATCTTTATAGGAATAGCTGGAATCCATAAATTTTACCCTTGAATCCTGTCGGAACATATCCAGCCCGTCGATCGTGTTCGGATGCGGCATGAAGCATATAGTATAGCCATATTTTTCAGCTGCATTCAGAAGTTTTTCATTATTGAGAAGATCGTCATAAAAATGGAAATACTCACTGTCCGCAAACTCTTTTCCCAGCTGCCATACACCTCTGGCATCCGTTCCTGAAGAAAGATTTTTTCGCCATGTAGGCATAACTGTCACATATTTCTTTTCATCATGGATCAGGCGATCATAACGTGGCATTCCGGTAAGCCATACGTTCTGAGGAGGATAATAATAATCATATTCAAACACAGAATCGTATTCCGGTTTTGTGCTGACTACAAATCCAAACAGGTTACGATTATATTTATTGAGCCATTTGGACTGATTATCTTTGGTAACGCCATGCTGCAGGAATACCAGCTTTTTATCATAAATAATATCTCGATAAAGATATTCCAGCCTTCCAAATGGATTGATTACCGGTTTGTTTGCCTGTGAAGATAATGAAAACTCATTCAGCAAAAACAGCATTTTATGATTCCACGAAAACGGTTCCACGACTTTTCCGAGTTTCCCCATCTCTTTGTAATCTTCCGTATCTTTATTAACCACAAAATACGGCTCCACTGTAGGATCCGGATTGGCGCAGAGATACCGGAACATTACCTCTCCATTATCATCACCGCGTGTAGTTCTGTCAGAAATAAGCCATATCCGTTTTTTCAGATTTTTTTTCTTTCTTTCATAAAGATGACGTACCAGAACTGCCTTTACACCTGCTTTTCCACAGGAAAGTAATGCTCTTGTAAGTTTTCTCCTGAGTTTTGTTTCTCTGCGTTTACTATACGGTTCTGCACATATTTCGTAAGCTTCATCAAGATTGTTCTGATCCGAACCGGCCGGTTTCAGATATAAAAACTTATCCTGCACATGTAAAAACAACGGGAGTTTCTTCGTAAACGGTGCATATTTTCCATAGGTAATATTACGCATTTTTTCTGTATGACCATTCACTTCAATTCCCCAACAGATGAATTTTCGGATATCTTTAAGCGGAATTTCTGCAACATACAGTTTCTCTTCTGCACTTTCTTCTCTGCACCAGCCTGAACATTTCAGAACATATTCTTCTTTCGCCTCATATTTCCTTTCGTCCGTCATCATACAGATTCCATTATTCACACCTTTCGGAGTGAACACCGAAAATTCACAGTGAATAACTTCTTTTTGTTGCTGAAATATTTTTACCCAGATGTTATTATAGATTGGGGTTAACAGTCGGTTTGCCTGCTCCGAATAGTTTTTATCTATATCCGGGAAATATTTCTGAAGAAGATATATTTTATTTGCCTTGCTGATATGCTGATTGGATATGATTATTTCCGGGAATTTCAGCTGTTTCAGGAAACGGTCAATATACTGCTCATATTTTCTTACATTTTCTTCTGTAATATCTGACTCTCTGAACAGTGTCTCTGCTGTTTTTGATACATAATACATCAGAACATAATCTGCATTCTGTTCATGCCTTACTGTTTCCTCTAATCTGTACTCAATGAGTTTTTTCAGGAATTTTTCAAAAAATGCATCCAGTTCTTCCGGATCACTCATCACATTCTTCCAGTCTTCAAATGTCAGTTCTTCACGAGGTATTCTTATTCCAATGCTATCCGCAGATATTCCCAGATTCTCGCAGGATACTACATTTCTGTATACCATATCCAGGATGTCAAAATACCACGTATCTTTTTCTATCTTTTCCGGCCATCTGAATTTATCTGTTGTAAACGTGTAAGCTGAATATATCTGATGCATCAAATATACCGCATTATCCAGCGTTGTTTCCGAATTAAATCTGGTACAGTAATTATTGTGCTCGCGCACATGTATATTATGTTTTCCGTAAATTCTGGATATCACAATATCTCTTTTTTCCAGTTCAAAGCATTTACATATATTTTCTGCTGTTCCGGAAGAAAAGAGGATTCCTGCTTTTGTGAATATAAGATACTTTCCACTGACATGTTTTCGAATCTCTGCTGCTATATTTTCGCATTCTTTTCCGTCTATACGGATCAGATTTTTATCTTTTTCCAGTATCTGCAAATATTCTTCTTCACCGGTATATGCTTCATCTTCATCACCTGTACCTTCATCGCCTGTACAAACGGCCAGAATCTGAACGAATCCGGCTGGTGTATTATCACATATGCTTTTATACGTTTTATAGAGCTCATTTTTCTCTCTCCAAAAAACAACTACTGAAAACTCAAATTGTTTCTCCATATTACTCCTATCCTGTAAATATAATATCAAAACTTTTTCTCTTTCAACCTTCTTTTCAGTTTTCCCTGTATATCCGCACCGGCTATATGTTCATAGATGCGTTTACTGTTGTCGTGATCTCTGTATGGAAGCAGATATTCTCTGTCCTGGGCAAATTTCTTTTTTTCTTTAAAATCACTTTCAGAATATTCTTCCAGAATATCGATCAATTCATCCTTAGTCCAGGCAAGATCTCCAAATACATCATTTTTATAGTCCATATAGCTTCCCTGTACATTCTCATATGTCTCCAAATCAAACGGATAAAATACAACCGGTTTTTCCTGATAATAGACATCCCAGGAAACGGAAGAATAATCAGTGATCAGCATATTACAACTCATCAGAAGCTGATTTAAAGGCATACTTCCAAATGGGATCAGTTTTATATTACTGTCTTCAACCTGAAAACTTCCAATATGTTCGCGAAACTTCGGATGAATATAAAAATTCAGAGTGATGTTTTGTTTTTTCAAAAACTCCCTCAGTCTCTTATCCTGCAAAAATTCCTTATATCTCTGATAATATTCACTTTTTTTGAATTGTTCCTCGCTGATATCCTCAAGCCAGCTTCTCCATGTCGGCATTAACAAAATTTCTTTATGAAACAGATTCGAATGATCTTCCAGCACATCCCATCTGGCAAGTCCTGTGATAATAATCTCCTTATTATCATATCCAAAATAATCATGAATTATTTTCTGTTCAAATTTTGAGGATACCACAAACAGTGCCATCTGATTCCCCCCTCCTTTATGAAAGGTTCTGTGGCACTGTTTAAAGCCCATCACTCCATGCTGCAAAAATACAATATTTTTTCTCGCCTGATAAAGTACCTTGTAAATGCTGTTCGGCGAATCCCATATATAAAAATGTCTGATCGCATCTGTAGATATCAGGTATTGTGCCGCACTGAGATAGATCATGTACCTGAAAGACATAAACTGGATCACATTAGGTTCATACTGTTTTACTGCTTTATAGTCCGGACAGTTTTTATCTATTACATAATAAATTCTTCTGCGTTCCTTTTCCGGTACATGTTTCATACAGTATTCAAAGAAATAAAGCCCATTATCCTGTGCCATGGTACAATATTTTTCGCAGATCAGCCATATTTTTTTTCGGTCCCAGTAAGGTTTCAGAATAAAATAGCAAAAAAGTGCCAGAAACTCTTTTGCTATAAAACGATAACTGTCATATCTGGAATCATATTTCCGGTATTGAATCGTAAACTGTCTCGCCCCGTTAACAAAAGGATAGACCATATTTCCATCTTTTGTCCGGGTCCATCTGGGAAAAAGAATTAATTTCAGCTTTAAAGAAGTGCTTAATCCTCCCAGAATCCTGTCTTCATACTCTCCGTTTCCCGTATCAGCTGATGCAACCACATCCCAGAATGCAGTTTCCATATGGCAGTCATTTACATTCAGTTCTGCATGATAAACTATTGTTTTACCTTTTTGTACTGTATTCATTGAAAAAAGATAGCTCTTATCAATAACTGCATTACGCTGTTTCAATTTCAGAGAACGAATTTTACCTTTATTCTCTTCCAGCTCAAAACCGATACATATTATTCCTTTATGAAGTGAGAACTTTCTGGTCTTTACTTTAATCTCTGCCGGTGCTTCCATCAATTGCTGCACTTGCCTTTTCACCACCTGTTACATTTCCTTGATTGCTTTGTAATTTCTCTCACAGTTATCAGTGTCCCACAGATCAAAATATTTCTGATGTCTTTGCAGATATATTTCATCATTATCAAAATTCTGTTCATGGAATCGCAAAATCTGATGTATCACTTCCTGTTCAGACATGCATACCGGCCCAAAACCATCTCTTTCAAAATCAAAATATCCGATCTGATGATGACTCTCCCGGAATTTTTTATTATCAAACTGATAATAGATCAGAGGTTTTTTCATATAGGCAAAATCCATTGCCACACTTGAAAAGTCAGTCACCAGCAAAGCAGATTCCTTAAGCAGTGTCTGCACATCATACTCCGGCCACGAAGCTACTGTAATATTCGCATGTTCTACATGAAAAAACCGAAGAAAACGATGCATTTCCCTATGTGGATAAAAGATAATCTGCAGATCGTTTTCTTCAATATAGTGAATCAGAGTTTTATCTTTCAGAATTGCATCCCAGTATCTGAAATAATCTGTTTCCATAAATCTTTCTGCTTCCTGCTCTTTATTTAAGGCAGAAATTTCGTTGCGGATATACATACGCCAGGTTGGCATGATCAGAATCTGATTCTTTTTTACTTTTATATCATGAAGCTGATCAAACCGGCAAAGTCCCAGTTCTTTTACATAGCCTTCCGGATATCCGTATCTGTCATTGACATATTTCCACTCATCATATGTGCTCGTAACAAAAAGACTCATTTTTGTATGTGGGTAATACAGAAAACTCAGATCCGCCGTAATGATTCCATGCTGCAAAAATGCTCTTTTGTTATGGATGATTCCATAAACTTCCAGAATATAACAAACTGCAGCATTGGGCTTGCCCATTTTCTGGGAGCTGATATTTTTTGACGCAGCCAGATAGTAGATCCAGTGGCGGAAGCTTCCATACTGTATCACCTGTCCCAGATCTTTTACCCGGGCATAATCCGGAGATTTTCTGTTGATGGCGTACACTGCATCCTCACTGGTATTTTCTCTCAGATATTTGTACAACCAGAATCCGTTATCCCGGCATTCATTCTCCGTATCACAGAGAAGCCAGAGATCCCTGCGAAAAAGTCTGTAGACCATCGCAATGGGAAATGCCAGGATAAACTTAATAATGTGAAGCAGATCCCCAGGTTTTACTCGTTTCAGTTTTTCAAGAAATGTCTGTTCCATGTTTCCCTCTGTTTACAGGATCCCGGTTTATTCCTCTGACCAGTCTCCGTTATCATCCCAGACAATCTCTCCGTCTCCGCTGTCATCTGTACTGTTGTCAAGAGAATCGTCACC
The DNA here is from genome assembly GCF_040096615.1 of Blautia aquisgranensis. Classification (NCBI taxonomy): domain Bacteria; kingdom Bacillati; phylum Bacillota; class Clostridia; order Lachnospirales; family Lachnospiraceae; genus Blautia; species Blautia aquisgranensis. The sequence goes on along the minus strand of NZ_JBBMEJ010000011.1, from coordinate 116,624 downwards.
GCTGCCGCTGTTGCTGCTATCATCTACATAGTCGCCGCTATCATCACTGCTGTCATAGTTTCCATCATCACTGCTGTTGTCGTAGCTTCCGTCATCGCTGTTGTCGTAGCTTCCGTCATCGCTGCTGTCGTAGCTTCCGTCATCGCTGTTGTCATAGCTTCCGTCATCACTGTTATCATAGCTTCCATCATCGCTGTTGTCATAGCTTCCATCGCTGCTGTCGGAAGAAGTATCTGTGATACCTGAAGAACTATCTGTCAGATCTGAAGCATCTGTGCTGTCTGCGGAATCACTGCTGTCCGCCTCACTGTTGTCAGTTTCCACATTGCCAATAGTGCTCTTCTCACTCTTGTCACTGAGACTTGTATAGGTCAGGTACGCTTCTCCGTTATCGATCATCAGTTTTGCTTTTTCCATATCGCCAAGTTCTGCACTGTAGATCTCATATGCATTTCCGTCTCCATCCACAATTTTCATATCATAAATGGCATCTGTTGCAGAATCCGGTGTATAGTACATCTGAACCTGCTCTGCTGCTTTAACTGTAGATTCTGCTGGAACGAGATTTTTTCCCCAGTCTTCCCCGCCTGCTGCGCGAAGATAAATCTCACGGATTTCACCACTGGTACTGTTGGTAATATATACAAATTTTGCTGTGCTCGTCTTCACACCGATAAGTTTCGGCGCCGGTGTGGAAGTCGGAAGCGGACTTGCTGTAGCAGGTGCCGCTGTCGGAACTGCTGTCGGAACCGGTGTCGGTGTTACTTCTGCTGTATCTGATGATGATTTTCCACATCCTGCTGCGCTTAAGGCTGCTGCCGCTGCCAGCGCGATCACGATCTTTTTATATTTCATAATAATTTCCTCCTAAATATCGTTTTATGCAAGTAATGTTTTTCCAATAAAATATCCAAGTACAAGAATACCAAGAATAATTCTGTACCATCCAAACGCCTTGAAGTCATGCTTTTTAATATAACCCATCAGGAATTTAATTGCCAGAATAGATACCACAAAGGATACCACAACACCTACGATCAGAATAATCAGCTCTGTGGAACTGAATGCAAAACCAAACTTCACAAGTTTCAGAAGGCTGGCGCCGAACATAACCGGAATAGCCAGGAAAAAGGTAAACTCTGCTGCAACAGTACGGGAAGTTCCGGCAAGAATACCTCCAATAATTGTTGATCCAGAACGCGAAGTTCCAGGAATTACAGAAAGCACCTGGAAGCATCCAATAATAAGTGCTGTTTTAAATGAAAGCTCGTCCAGTCTTGTACAAGTTGGTCTGCGTCTCTTGTTGTAATTCTCGATGATAATAAAAAGCACACCATAAACGATCAGCATAATCGCTACTACAACATAGTTGTAAAATTTCGCTTCGATAATATCATTAAACGGAAGCGCAATAATGATCGTCGGCAGACATGCTACCAGGATCTTAAACCACAAAATCCATTTTTCCTTGTCACAGTATCTCTCAACAAAGGTAAGTACTGCTCTGGATACTCCGGATTTCTTGCGAAGAGCAATTCTTGTTCTCTTCGGGATCGGTCTTATGTAAAAAGGCCATAACTTGTTCCAGTACAGAACAACAACCGCCAGGATCGCACCAAGCTGGATCACCACCAGGAAAAACTCCATAAATACATCCGAAACATTCAGTTTGATAAACTCATCTACCAGAATCATATGTCCGGTACTGCTGATTGGCAGCCACTCTGTGATTCCCTCCACAATACCAAGAAGGATAACCTTCAGTAATTCTATAATGCTCATTTGATCTCCTTTCCATGTAACACACATCTTTTTATCTGTTATGTGCCCAAAATAAGATAAGGACCTGGTCGGTGAATAAACATCGACCCTGTCCTTACCAGTATAGTACATATTTCGTAATTCGTAAACTTTGAAATCTTCTTTTCACAAAAGTTTAGATTTTATTTAACATTCTGATTTCTTAGCGGTTATCGATCGTAGCGATATCTACCAGAGTCAGATTGTTCAGGTCTGTATTCTCAAGACTGGTAACAAGTGCCTCTGCTGTATCAAGACTGGTCAGTACGTTAACACCTGTCTCGATCGCATTACGACGGATCACGAAGCCATCCTTCTGATGTTCAACACCCTGTGGCGGTGTATCGATGACAACATCAATCTTGTGACCAAGAATCAGATCCATCAGGTTCGGAGATGGCTGCTCCAGCTTATTGGTACGTGTAACCTTGATACCGTTCTCTGTAAGTACATTTGCAGTACCTCTTGTAGCAAAGATACGATATCCCTGGGCTTCAAATCTTCTTGCGATCGGGATGATATCCTCTTTATCCTCATCCTTTACAGTGATGATCATCTGTTTGTGCTTCGGAAGACGGATTCCTGCTCCGATAAACGCCTTGTAAAGAGCCTCGTTGAAGGTCTTCGCAATACCAAGGCACTCACCTGTGGATTTCATCTCAGGTCCAAGGCTGATATCTGCGCCACGGATCTTCTCGAAAGAGAATACCGGCATCTTGATCGCAAAATACTCTGCTTCTTTCTGAAGTCCAGGTGTATATCCAAGCTCTTTGATCTTGTGACCAAGGATTACTCTTGTTGCAAGTGGAACGATCGGGATTCCTGTTACCTTGCTGATGTACGGAACTGTACGGCTGGAACGTGGGTTAACCTCGATTACATATACATCCTCTCCTACAACGATGAACTGGATATTGATCATACCGATTACATGAAGTGCCTGTGCAAGACGGCGTGTATATTCAGCAATAGTTTCTTTTGCTTTTTTGCTGATGGTCTGTGCCGGATATACGGAAATACTGTCTCCGGAGTGGATACCAGCACGCTCGATGTGCTCCATGATTCCAGGGATCAGGATATCTTCACCGTCGCATACTGCATCGACCTCGATTTCTTTACCCATCAGGTACTTATCAACAAGGATCGGATGCTCCTGTGCAATCTGGTTGATGATTCCGATATACTCTTCCACATCCTCATCACTAACTGCGATACGCATTCCCTGTCCTCCAAGTACGTAGGACGGGCGTACAAGTACCGGATATCCCAGCTCGTTGGCTGCTTTTTTCGCTTCTTCTGCTGTGAATACGGTGTGTCCCTTCGGTCTCGGGATCTGGCATTTCTCAAGAATGGCATCAAAGAGCTCTCTGTCCTCTGCAGCATCTACGTTCTCTGCAGATGTTCCCAGGATCTTAACGCCCATCTTGATCAGTGCTTCTGTAAGCTTGATAGCTGTCTGTCCACCGAACTGAACAACTGCTCCGTCCGGTTTCTCAATATTTACAACGTTCTCAACATCTTCCGGTGTCAGTGGCTCGAAATACAGTTTATCCGCAATATCAAAGTCTGTACTTACTGTCTCCGGGTTGTTGTTGATGATGATCGTCTCGTACCCCTCTTTCGCAAATGCCCATGTACAGTGTACCGAGCAGAAGTCGAACTCGATACCCTGACCGATACGGATCGGGCCGGAACCAAGTACGAGGATCTTTTTCTTATCTTTTGTCTCAATGGCCTCATTCTCTGTCTGGTCATCGCCGTAAACAGAATAGTAATATGGTGTCGCTGCCGCAAACTCTGCTGCACAGGTATCTACCATCTTATATGCTGCACGGATGCCGTACTCTTTGCGAAGCTCTTTGATCTCAGCTTCTGTCTTGCCTGTGAGATCTGCGATGATGTAGTCCGGAAACTCCATACGTTTCGCCTCAAGAAGAAGGTCTTTATCCAGCTTCTGAGTCTTCAGAGCCTGCTCCATCTCAACGAGGATCGCCAGTTTGTCGATAAACCAGATATCGATCTTAGTGATATCGTGCAGCTTCTCCTGGGAAATATTTCTTCTCAGTGCCTCAGCGATCTTCCAGATACGGCGGTCATCCACGATGTTCAGCTCATCCATCAGTTCCTCATCAGAAAGATGTGAGAAGTCATAAGACATCAGGCTGTCTACATGCTGCTCCAGGGAACGGATTGCTTTCATAAGAGCGCCCTCAAAGTTATGGCAGATACTCATAACCTCTCCGGTAGCCTTCATCTGTGTTGTCAGTGTACGTTTCGCTGTGATAAATTTATCGAATGGCAGACGCGGGATCTTAACTACACAGTAGTCCAGCATCGGCTCAAAGCTTGCATAAGTCTTGCCTGTGATGGCATTCGGAATCTCATCCAGTGTATAGCCCAGTGCGATCTTGGCTGCAACCTTGGCGATCGGATAACCGGTAGCCTTACTTGCAAGTGCGGAAGAACGGCTTACACGAGGATTTACCTCAATTACACAGTACTCAAAGCTCTCCGGATGAAGTGCGTACTGTACGTTACATCCACCTGTGATACCAAGCTCTGTGATAATGTTGAGGGCAGATGTACGAAGCATCTGATACTCTTTATCTCCCAGTGTCTGGGACGGAGCAACTACGATGGAGTCACCTGTATGGACACCAACCGGGTCAATATTCTCCATGTTGCAGACTGTGATGCAGTTACCTGCGCTGTCTCGCATTACCTCGTACTCGATTTCTTTCCATCCGGCGATGCAGCGCTCTACAAGAACCTCACCTACACGGGAAAGACGGAGACCATTTTCAAGGATCTCACGAAGCTCCGGCTCGTTGTGTGCGATACCGCCGCCGCTTCCGCCAAGTGTATATGCAGGGCGAAGAACGACCGGATATCCGATAGTCTGTGTAAACTCAACACCATCCTCTACAGTTGTAACGACCTTGGAAGCTGCGACCGGCTCACCGATCTTCTCCATGGTATCCTTAAATTCCTGACGGTCCTCAGCCTTACGGATAGTAGCTGCTGTGGTACCGATCAGACGTACGTTATGCTCTTTCAGGAAGCCTTTCTCCTCAAGCTCCATGGCAAGGTTCAGGCCTGCCTGGCCGCCCAGTGTAGGAAGAACACTGTCCGGTTTCTCCTTAAGAATCAGCTGTTCTACAACCTCAACAGTCAGAGGCTCGATATAAACTCTGTCTGCGATGTCTTTATCAGTCATGATGGTGGCAGGATTGGAGTTTAAAAGTACAACCTCCATGCCCTCTTCCTTCAGGGAGCGGCATGCCTGGGTTCCTGCATAGTCAAACTCTGCTGCCTGGCCGATTATGATCGGACCTGAGCCGATTACAAGTACTTTTTTTATGTCCTTATTCCTTGGCATTATTTCTCTCCTCCCATCATCTTCATGAATCTGTCAAAAAGGTAACTGGAATCCTGTGGTCCCGGGCATGCTTCCGGATGGAACTGTACAGTAAAGATGTTCTTTCCATTGTATGCCATACCCTCGTTTGTTCCGTCGTTGACGTTTACAAATGCAGGATGTGCGATGTTCTTCTCTTCAAGTCCCTCTGCATCTACCACATATCCATGGTTCTGAGAGGAAATATAAACTCTTCCTGTTTCCAGGTCTTTAACCGGGTGGTTACCACCTCTGTGACCATATTTCATCTTATGGGTATCTCCGCCTGTTGCAAGTGCCATAAGCTGATGTCCAAGGCAGATAGCGAAGATCGGCACATCGGAATCATAAAGCTTCTTGATCTCTTTAATGATAGAAGTACATTCCTTCGGATCTCCAGGGCCGTTACTAAGCATGATGCCGTCCGGATTGTCTCCAAGGATCTCCTCTGCCGGTGTCAGTGCCGGATAGATCGTAACCTGGCATCCTCTCTCATTCAGTGAGCGTGCGATATTTCTCTTCGCGCCCAGATCAAGAAGGGCAACCTTCGGGCCGTTCCCCTTAAGCACTTCTTTCTCGCGGCAGGAAACCTTCTCTACCACTTTACCTGTTGTATATGCTTTTAATCTGGGGATGATTGTATCCAGATCATAGTTCTCGTCAACGGTGATCATTCCGTTCATCGTTCCCTTCTCACGAAGGATCTTAGTCAGTGCTCTGGTGTCGATTCCTGCGATTCCCGGAATATCGTTCTTGCTCAGAAAATGCTGGATCGTGTCCACGCTTCTGAAGTTGCTGGGAACTCGTGATAATTCGCGTACAATAAATCCGTCAATCCACGGCTTCCTTGATTCCTGGTCATCATAACAGATTCCATAGTTTCCAATTAACGGGTATGTCATACATACCGCCTGTCCTGCGTAAGAAGGATCTGTCATTACTTCCAGATAACCGGTCATGGAAGTATTAAAGACAATTTCACTGATGACTTCCCTTGCAGAACCAATGCTGGTTCCTGTAAATACATGGCCATCTTCCAATATCAGAAATGCTTTCATACAATCTCCCTTTCTTTGTTCTCTTATTTTATCCTAAATCTTCAAGATTGTATCACAGGAAGCGTCATTTTTCAACACCATACGCCAAAAAAATGTTTAAAACTAACTCAAAATATTTTTTTTGAATTTTTTCAATTTTTTTGAATTTTTCTATTGACAATCTTTCATTCCTGGGTTATTATAAGTGAGCAGTCGACGAACGGAGCTAAACAAAGCGAAGTAAATCGGTTGAAAAAATGCAGGAATGGCGGAATTGGCAGACGCGCAGGCTTCAGGTGCCTGTGGTCGCAAGATCGTGTGGGTTCAAGTCCCATTTCCTGCATTCTTTTTTATTTTATCCAAAATCAAAAAAAACAGAAGCACATTCAACCGGTGCTTCTGTTTTTTTTATTTCGTTTTTTTCGAAAAAATCATACTGTATCCCCAAATGGCAGCTCCCGCAAATATAAAGAGATCCGAGATATTAAATACGATCTTCCGTATTCTCTTATCTCCCACATTCAGGCTGACATAATCTGTGACATATCCCTTTTTGCGGCGTTCCATGTAATTATTCAGTCCTCCGCCCAACGCCATGGAAAGTCCAAGTCTGACCGTACGTGAGTCATCATTATGCAGATTTCGAAAGTATTCCCAGATCACACCTCCAAGAACCATGGTAGAGGCATCTCTTATGATATCTTTATCCTGTCCCTTCAGTGTGCCGAAGATCATTGCATCATTATGGCAGTTTCGAAGGAGCAGCTTTCCACCAGCGATTTCCTTTCTGGTTCCCGGGGAAATCTTTGTATTTACTTTTTCTTTTACATAATAGTCAAGTCCGCAGATCCCTGCTGTCAGTAAGTTCCAGATCATACCTTTTTCCTCCTGTCTTTGAGTGAAGCAGAACAGGCTCCCCTTTGTACGGGAAGCCCTGTTTTTATTTTTTACTTTTATTCTGTTTTTTCGTCGGAAACTGCTTCTGCATCCGCTGGTTCTGTATCTGCTGCCGCGTCTGGCTCGCCAACTTCCTCTTCTGCTGAAATATTTTCTTCAGCTGTTTCTGCTTCTGCCTCAACCGGCTCGGTCTCCGCATTCTCAACTTCTGCTGCAATCGCCTCTTCGTCTGCTGCTGTATCCTCTGCAACCTCAGCCTCTGCTGCGTCCTTAAGCTCCTCATCAGCCTGCTCGATCACATCTGCTGCCTTCTCCTCGATCTCCGGAGTCGGGCATGCTGCTCCGCAGTACGGGCAAAAGCTTGCTTCTCTCATCACAGCCTTATGGCAGGCCGGGCAGAACTTCTCTCCTTTGCTTGCAGCAATGGCATCCCGGTAATGGTCAGCCTCCAGCATATGCTGGCTGATCTCCTCGCAGATCGCACCCAGCTCACCGTCAACAGCCTCGCCATGCTCATAGCGGGTGTAGATCATTTTTCCAATGTCCAGCATCAGTTTCTCTGTCATGCGCTCCTGCGCGGAGAGCTTGTTGCGGATCTTCTGAATCTCATAGAGATTTTCAGCCTTGGTGCTGAATCCCTTCGCCTTACGTGTCAGTGTGTTTCCCAGATCATCCCAAAAACCTTTTGCCATATCTGTCACTCTCCTTCTATTATAAATGCTGTCTGCTCCTGCAGACATGTCTGTAGTTCGCCTGTTTTTATCCCTCCAGAGCCGGAAGTTCCTGTCCTCTCATGAGGATCTTCGGACCGCCGCTGCCCTCGATATATCCCTCTGTGATCACTACCTCGCCGATGTTGTCATCCTTCGGGATCTCATACATAATATCCAGCATATACTCCTCCAAAATAGCCCGGAGTGCTCTGGCTCCTGTATGGCGTTCCATCGCCTTGCGTGCAATGGCATGCAGTGCACCGTCCTCAAATTCCAACTTCACCTCATCAAGAGCCAGAAGCTTCTGGTACTGTTTCAGAATCGCATTCTTAGGCTCCTTAAGAATCTTCACCAGCATATCCTCTGTCAGTCCGTTCAGTGTAAAGATAATCGGAAGACGTCCGATAAACTCCGGAATCATTCCGAATGCACGGAGATCATCCACTGTAACCTTCTCCAGAACATGTGGATCATTGTCATATTTATCCTTCAGATCTGCGTAAAATCCGATAGATGCCTGCTTGTTCAGTCTTTCTTTAATGATATTCTCAAGATCCGGGAAAGCTCCTCCGCAGATAAAAAGAATATTTCTTGTATTGACCGTTACCATCGGCACCATGGCATTCTTGCTTGTCGCACCTACCGGAACCTCGACTTCACTTCCCTCAAGGAGCTTCAGAAGTCCCTGCTGGACCGCCTCACCGCTTACGTCTCTCTGATTGGTATTCTTCTTCTTGGCGATCTTGTCGATCTCGTCGATGAAGATGATTCCATGCTCTGCTTTCTCCACATCATTGTCTGCTGCTGCAAGAAGCTTGGATACCACGCTCTCGATATCATCGCCGATATAGCCGGCTTCGGTAAGAGAAGTTGCATCTGCAATGGCAAGCGGCACCTGCAACAGCTTGGCGAGCATTTTTACCAGATATGTCTTACCGCATCCTGTAGGTCCGATCATCAGCATATTGGATTTCTCGATTTCAATATCATCCATAGTGTCTGTAGCAACTCTCTTATAATGATTATATACAGCTACAGACATAACCTTCTTGGCATATTCCTGACCGATCACATATTCATCCAGTGTGGCCTTGATCTTATGTGGTGCCGGAATATCCTTAAGATTGATCACCGGCTTCGGTGTCTCAGATTTTTTCTTGATCTTCTTCGCCTGTCCTCCCGGATTCTGGATACTGCTCAGGTCGATCATGCTTACATTCGGCATATTAAAAAGGTCTGAGTAATTCATGTTTCCGTTGCTCATCTGCGTATTCATGGTATCAAAACTCTTCTGCATACAATCCGCACAGATATGTATATTATTAGGAAGATCAATCATCTTCCCTGCCTGGCTCTCCGGCCTGCGGCATAAAAAGCAGAATTTCTCATATTTCTGTTCCTGGTCATTGTCCTTGTTGTTATCAAACTGATCTGCCATAATGTTTCCCTTTCTGATTCTTATCCAAGGTTTCGGATCTTTGTCCTTCACACACAGGCTTCTTCGCCATTGTGTCATACTGATTATTATACCACATAATCCAGACGTATCAAATTAACTTTTTATAAACGCAACAGGGAGCCACACCTTAAATGCAGCTCCCCGTAATATTCCTGTATTTATATTTCTCATCAGTTTTCCGAAGCCGGTTTGCTTCCAAGAGTAACTTTTACCGTCTGTTCCTTATACTCTCCGCTGTTGGCTCTGGCAATATCCACATCAATAGTCTCACCTGACTCATAGTACTGAAGCTTGCTCACAAGATCATCCTTACCGCTTACCTTCTGGCCGTCCAGCTTCACGATGATATCGCCTTTTTTGATTCCGGCCTTGTCAGCTGCACCGCCTTCTGTAACCTTTGTAAGGAATGCACCGGCTGGCATGTTGTACATCTGGATCGCCTCTGATGTGAGATCAGCCGCCTTGACACCCAGATATCCCACCTTTGAGGAATCCTCTACCTTGTCACGTGTCTGACGCTGCATCAGCTCCTCCAGAATTGGCTCTGCCTTGGAGATCGGGATCGCATATCCCATTCCCTCTACCTGGCTGTCTGCATATTTGGCTGCGTTGATTCCGATAACCTCACCATTCATGTTCAGAAGTGCACCACCGCTGTTTCCAGGATTGATAGCCGCATCGGTCTGAATCAGTCCGCTTGTCTCACCTTCGTCTGTGCTGATGCTTCGATTCAGGGCACTTACCCAGCCGGATGTAACAGACTGTCCATAGCCAAGTGCATTACCGATAGCCACTACCTGTTCACCAACGACCAGATCATCAGAGCTTCCAAGCTGTGCGATCTTGATCTCATTCATGGTTTCCTCCGGAATATCGGATTTCTCTACAGCTACAACTGCCAGATCGTTCTCCTCATCCGTACCCTTGATCTTCGCGGAAACAGCATTATCTACATCTACATCAGAAGAACTGTCTGTGGAGCTCTCTCCGCTGGCCATAGCCTGTGTCTCTTCCTCTGCTCCGACCACATCACTTCCCGCAAAGCATACTGTCAAAGTAGTAGCTCCGGATACAACATGGTTATTGGTTGCAATCAGAAGCTCATCATCATTCTCTCCCACAATGATTCCGGATCCGCTGCCTGCACTCTGGTACTGGCGTGTTCCGTATCCAAAAAAGCTTGGGATCTCCTGCACACTGACAGAGGTAATGGCAACGATAGAAGACATGGTTGCCTGTGCCACCCCTGCCACTGTTCCACTCTCTGCCACGATATTCTTTACATCAGAATCTGTGGAACTGTCTGTACTGTTCTGTGTATCTGTAAGTGTCTCTGTTTTTCCAATCTGTGTGTTACTGCTGTCGCTGCCTCTGTATTTATCTGCCGCAATATTGACTCCCTGAAAAGCAACGCCCGCTACCAGACCGAAGATCACTGCAAGAGCAACTGCTGTGGCTGCTTTCTTTCCAAAACCACCATTTCCGTTTCCATGCGTTTTTTTCGGCTTTCCAGGCTTCTTCGGAGGAATACTTCCGCCCGCATAATTTCCTGCCTGTGGCTGATGCACCTGATAATGTGCATATTTCGGTGTTTCTGTATTGTTATTCCTCTGATTTTCGGATGTTCCGGCACTGCCAGCCATACGCTCTTCGCTGCGATTCTGTTCTTCCTGAAGTTTGCGACCTGCTGAATACGGATGTGTCTGCGGTTTTTCCATCGTAAAATTCGGTGTAACACTTTCTGTTTTCTGTGCAGCATCTATATTTTCTGCGGCAGTCTCCGCTGTACTGTCAGCATCTGTATTCCCATAAGTATTCAGAGCATTGTTTTCTGTCGGCACAGTTCCGTTTTCACTGTCAGGATCCTGTCCCCATCTGTTTTCCTCACTCATATCTCTGGTGCTCCCTTCTTTATTTTTTCGTCTGCCATCTGCTTTATAAAACACAGTTTAACAGGGAATTGTGTTTAAACTGTGTTTTATCCTTTAAAAAACCGTGATATGATGCTTCCGCTTACATTACTGTCTTTTTTTCCAGTAATACGGACTCATGGTGCAGGCAAGAATCAGATTTTCCGGGAGCTTCCTATATCTCTTCCCCAGAAAATAGCCCGCATATTTGGCAGCACTCTGAAAAAACAGTCCGGGAATCATCCAGATATGACCTGTACGCACCAGATAAGCCATGCTTTTTTTTACCAGGCGGATACCTTCGCCTTCGGATGGAACACCTTCAAAAACCTCCGGATGCTCTGCCTGTGAAACACCAAGGTCAAAATTCCTGTGAAACTGCTGCATGCAGGTATAATTATGGGAATGATACACCCTTGCGTCTGCCGCATAGACAATCGCATAACCTTTTTTCGCCATCCATCCTGCATAGATCATATCTTCATTAAAAATAGCCTTCTCCGGAAAACCTCCTACTTTCTCATAAACACTGTGATCATAAGCTGCACATACATTGGAGCAGAAATAAGTTTTGATTCCTCTTGTTTCTACGTCCTTTTCCGTTTTCACACAGGATTTTTCCGGATAATTGAAAGAACGAGTATATTTCTCCAGAAAACGGCAGTCTTCCTTTGGAAGCTGACGTGCATAAGCCGCTCCTGCATTTTCATTATTCTGTAGCGCAGACACCAAATTTCCTATCAGATTCCTGTCAGCCGGAAGAGCATCCTGCGTCATAAACACAAGGATTTTCGCATCGGAAAGCTCTGCCCCTTTCCTTCTGGTCGCACCATGATCGAATTCTTCTTTTGAAAGATGATGCACTTCTACCAGAGGATATTTATTTTCCCACTCTTTTTTCCAGAATTTCTCCTCCGTATTCATAATGATAATCTTATTAATAGGATATTTCTGCGCGTTGAGTCTCTCCAGAAGTCGGCCGAACTCTTCTCCCGGATGATATGACGGAATGATCACATCTGTTTTTACTGTTCTCATATTTTTCTCCTGTTCAGAAAGGACCACCCATTATCGGATGGTCCTTTCTGCTGACTGATTAATATTTTATTCATCATCTGAAAAATTATCATCATAATCTGCTGTATAGTCACTGTCATATTCCGAATCATCACTGCCGGAATTATAATCATCTCCGGAATAATCCGTATCATCTGTATTATTTTCAACAGAATAGTCCGTATCATCCACATTATTCTCAGTTGAATAGTCTGTATTATCTACATTATTTTCTGCCGAATAATCCATATCTTCACTGTCATCCGCATTATATACATAAGAATTATTTTCAGATGTCTCCGTTCCGTCCTGAGTGTCTGTCTGTACATCTCCGCCTCCGGCAATAGATATGATCTGTTCACTCTTATTCATCACTTCCTGGGTTGGTGTATAATTCGTCGCTCCATACAGAAACTGATGTAATTTCAAAACATTGGATTCCAGAGTTGTCGGAACAATTACGCTTCCCTTAACCGTAGCAAAATTATAATCTTCAGGAAATCCTGTCGTGTTCTCAATATTATAACCGATCATAGTCGGAAGCAGTTTCAGAATCTCGGTCTTTGATACTGTTGTTTTTATCATCGGAAATACCTGATCCATAATATCAAAGATTGTTGAAAGGCCTGCCTTTTTTGCCTTGTCCACAATCATCTGAATCACCCGTCTCTGTCTCTCTGTACGGCCCATATCAAGGCTTGCTGTATAGCGGATACGGCAGTAGGAAGTTGCCTGCACACCATTCAGATGATAGGTTCCCAGAGTTGCTTCAATATCATCCGGTTTCGGATCCGGAAGTTCTATCGGCGTATAACTCTTTCCTGTTTCCTCCGACGTTTCCACACAATAATTATTCATATGAACCATCTCTGCATAAGAAAGAGGAATATCCAGTCCGCCAAGGCAGTCTACAACTGTTACCAGCGCATCAAAATCAATTGCTACATAATCCGTAATATTCAGGTCAAGATTTGTATTCAGCATGGAGACCGCCTGTGCAGGGCCTCCCAGTGCATACGCCGCATTGGCCTTTGAATACGTGTCATCTTTTACATTAAGCAGGGTGTCTCTGTATATAGATACCAGCTTGATTGATTTCGTATCATTATTGATGCTTGCAATGATAATCGTATCACTGTTTTCTGTGTTCAGTTTTTCATTTTTGTTTCTGTGATCCAGTCCAAACAGTGCATATGTTGTATAGCCTGTCATCTGCGGTGCCTGATCATTCGTTACAATATCCTGATCCGAAAGATCTGTTTCCTGAATATCTATCTTGTCCAGTTTCGCTGATATCTGTCCGTAAACAAAAAGTCCTCCGATAAACAGAAGCAAAACTATAATTTCCAGGACGAACAGAAGCTTTTTTCTTTTTTTCCGAGGTTTTGACATTTCTTATTTTTCCCCTTTTTAATATGCATTCTTGTTGATAAATCCCTTGAATATGGTAAGAAACATGATTTTTATATCAAAACTTACTGACCAGTTTTCAATATAGTAAAGATCACATTCTATCCGCTTTCTTATAGAAGTATCCCCACGATAGCCATTCACCTGCGCCCATCCGGTAAGACCCGGACGTACCTGATGTTTAACCATATATCGTGGTATTTCCTCCCGAAACTTTTCTACAAAAAATGGTCGCTCCGGTCTCGGCCCCACAAGACTCATTTCACCTTTCAGAATATTAAAGAGCTGTGGAAGCTCGTCCAGACTGGTATGCCGCATAAATTTTCCGATTCCGGTAACTCTGGGATCGTTTTTGACTGTCCATGCTTTTTTTTCTTCGGATTCTTTCTGAATCTCCATGGAACGAAATTTATACATTCGAAAAGTCTGGTTATGAAGTCCGACACGTTCCTGTTTGTAGATCAAAGGTCCTGGTGAGGTTAATTTGATCAGAATGCACAAAACCAGCATTACCGGCGAGGAAACAACGATAGCAACAGCTGCTCCTACAATGTCCATCATTCTCTTTATCAGTGCATTAAACGTGTTGCTCAGCGGCACATACCGGATATTGATCACCGGAAGCCCGAGAATATCTTCTGTATACGGTTTGGTCGGAATAATATTATTATAATCCGGAATAAATTTCGTATGCACTCCCGATTTTTCGCAGAGTGCCACAATCTCTTCCAGACGATAATACTCATTTAATCCCAGGGTAATGGCTATTTCATCCAGCCGGCTGGATGGAAGAATAATCATAAGATTGGCAATTCTTCCAATTACCTTTATTCCTTTATATGTTGTACCTGCCGGTACATTATCATCCAGTATTCCCCTGATCACATATCCCCATTGCGGATTCTGCAGGATCCTGTCCACATATTCTTCTGCCGCACGACTGTAACCTACCAGCAATATCTGTTTCTGATTCATTCCTTTTCGTCGCATGTCCCTGAGAATATAAAACACAAACATGCGTACACTCCATTCAAGGACAATATTTATGAAACAAAATGAAACCAGTGTAAGACGGGAATAATCCAGTTCTTTAAAATTATAAAGTGCGAACATGATGATAAGGAGCCCTAACGCGTTTGCCTTTATAACTCCGGCTAGTACGAGACGGCGCCCCTGCATCCGCATCGGTGTATAAAGGTCAAAGGCCTGATACAAAAGCAGATAACCCGGAATAATGAATATCAGCATAAACATATATTCCTGAACGGTCTTGGACTGTACCGCAGAATGTTCAAAAAGTCCCTGAAAACGGATCAGCCATGCCAATGCATAAGAAACTGCAACCACAAATACATCGATCAGCATATGGAGACGACTGAAATTTTTCTGGTTATCTTTAATCAATTTCCGCCACCTCATTTAAGTTCATTGCCTTTATCTTATAATAGATGAAACTCAAAAGCAACAAAATCTTCTTTCTGAAATATAAAATTTCTATGAAAATATGGTATTTTAACCGACAAAACGTTTAAAAATGTTGATCCAAAGTTCAAACTGCACTTTGATATAACGTGGCAGATTCTGCATGGAAAACTTTACTTTTTTGTTTTTACGGCTGATCTGGAAGCCGTTTTTAATGCCGGCCAGGTATTCCCGTCCGAAGCCTTTTGATGCGAAAAACAGAATCTTTGCCCCAAATCCCACGATAAAAAACGGCATATTTAATACAATCTGGAGAAACGGCATGTTCTTGTAGATCAGATAAATATTATTTCTTGAAGAATAACGTATTTTAAACTGATTATATCTGGAACCACTCGTTCCGCTGCCAACATGATAGACCTTTGCTTTCGGGGCATACCAGTTTTCGTATCCCTGAATTCGGGCACGGTATCCGATATCCAGATCCTCCAGATATGCAAAATGTTCCTCGTCAAATTCTCCTATCCGCTCAAGCACTTTCTTGCGGTAGATCGCCGCACCTGCACAGGTGGAAAAAATCTTCTGCTCTTTTTCATAGCGATCAATATCTTTTCCCTTCCCTCTGGCAAAGGCCCAGCCAAGTGCACAGTAATAATTTCCCGCATCATCCATCCTGTCCCGATCATGAAACTGGATCATTTTTGCCTGACACGAAAAAGCTTTTTTGTGTCTGCGAAGTGCAGCTACCATTTCCTCAAGAAAATCGCATTTCACCTCTGTATCATTATTTAAAAGAAGTACATACGGAGATCTTGATACACGGATTCCTTCGTTGACAGCTCTGCTGAAACCGTAATTTTCCGGAAGCTGTATCATATGCACCCAGGGATATTCCGCTGCCACAAAAGCACAGCTTCCATCTGTAGAACCATTATCTACTAATATTACTTCAAAATTATCGATTGTCTGTCTTTCCAGGCTGGAAAGAACACCGTCCAGATATGCCATACCATTAAAGTTGGGTATAACTACTGATACTACCTGCATTCATTCATCCCTTCTTCTTTCCCATTCCCGGAAGTGGTTTCAGAGAATAATTCCATTTTGTAAGAGAAAGATTCTTATTATAGTAAGGATCTCCTTTTTTCAGGATATCCATCCAATGACAGCGCATATACTCGATTTCTTTTTGAAAACGGCGTACCTTTTCCTCACTGTCTTCTGTACCTCTTGACTTGGATTCATAATGGTACAGTCTCACATACGGATCATAAACGATCAGATGATCATGACTTCTCACTTTCAGACAAAGATCCACATCATTAAAGGCCACTGCTAGCTCCTCCGTGAATCCGCCTGCTTCTTCAAAAACAGATTTCTTCATCATCATACAGGCTGCAGTCACACAACTCATATCCTGAAGGAGCGATGCCTTATGAAGATAACCGGTTCGCTCAGCCGGCATGTTCACAAACATATTGCCTGCAATTCCGCCTATCCCTACCACACAGCCGGCATGCTGTATGGTATTGTCCGGGTAGAGCAGTTTTGCACCGACAGCTCCCACTTCCCTGCGCTGACATACGCCGAGCATTTCTGTAAGCCAATCTGCGTCAATGATCTTTACATCATTATTCAGAAAAAGAAGATATTCTCCTTTTGCATTTCGAACACCGAAATTATTGATCGCAGAATAATTAAATTCTTTTTTCCAGCGGACCAGATGAACCTTCGGCTCTTTGGAAAGCTGTCTGTAATAATTGAATATCTCATCAGAGCTGCTGTTATTTTCCACGATAATGATCTCATAATTTTTATAGGAAGTCTTTTCAAAGATGGATTCCACACATTCTTTCAGAGTATCCTTTTCTTCCCGGTTGGGAATGATGATTGACACCAGTGGTTCTCCCTGCACCGGATATTTCACACGATAAAATCCGAAATCCGGCGTGTGTTCCACTGTTCCCTTCGTTCCTGTCCTTCCAAGATTTCCTTCTATCGCACGTTTACCGGCCTCAAATGCATACATCTTGCTCGCCGGATTGTCGGCAGTGGATGATTTATGTGTACGCCAGTGATACAGAATTTCCGGCACATGCACAATTTCTCGCGCCTGCTCCACACAACGGAAAATAAAATCATAATCCTGTGCTCCGTCGAATTCTCTGCGGAATCCGCCTGTTTTTTCAACAATGCAACGTCTCACAACCAGAAAATGACAGATATAATTGTTGGATCTCAGCAGATCCAGATTAAAATCCGGCTTCAGATGTGGCTGAAAATACTCCGAAAGATCGGTTGTTACTTTATCTTCGTCTGTATAGATCACATCTGCCTGCGGATGCTGTTCCAGGGCCATTGCCACCTCATAAAGTGCATTTGGTGCAAGAAGGTCATCATGATCCAGAAGCCCCACAAATTCACCCTTTGCCATAGCAAAAGCTGCATTCGTGTTCTCTGCAATTCCCAGATTCTCCTCGAGATCCTGATACCGGATACGTCTGTCCATCTCCGAATAGGCCTTAAGCACAGTCTGCATATCCGGATCTTCCGGACTTCCATTTGCCAGGCACAGCTCCCAGTTTGCATATGTCTGGGCAAGAAGCGAATCCAGCATCTGTCTCAGAAAGCGTTCTGGCGTCAGATAAGCAGGAACTACTATACTGATCAGAGGGCCGTCTTTAAATTTTTCCCGGCGCTGCTTCTCCAGAATTTCATCAGTTGGCCGATATGCCTCATACCATGGTCCGTAAGGAACTTCTTCCGGTTCAAACCGCTCGTGAAGACGGATCCAGAATTCCCTCAGTCCATAATGTTTCAGATATCTCAGCCCTTTCTGTACTGTGTATGGTGAAAGTTTTTTTAAAAGCCTGTCCCATTGAATTTTCCCTGTGGAATCATCTTTACTCATATATTTTCTCCGTATTACTCAATTTTGATAGATGTATTTTAACATTGTAGCATTTTTTTTGCAAGGAAGAGCGAAAATGTGCTATACTGTGAATAAATATGTCATTTATTACTATTCACTTTAACTTCAATTTTACATAAAAAAACAGGAGTACCACGATCATGAAAAAATCAAGATTAACTGCAGCCGTTCTGGCATTTGGAATCTCGACTTCTATGATATTCCAGACACCGGTGTACGCTGCAGAAGAAACCACTGCCGTCACTTCCGGCATTACCACGAATTCTATCAGTGGCTGGCCACAGGGACCCGAGATTACATCTGCATCTGCTGCGGTCATGGAAGATACTTCCAATACTTTTCTCTATGCAAAAGATATGGACCAGGCACTTTCTCCTGCCGGTGCTGTCAAGATCATGACCTGCCTTCTGGCTCTTGAGAGCAGCCAGCTCACCGATCAGGTCACTATGACAGAAACCGGTGTATCCGGTGTTACAGATGGCGGTGCCCACATTTCATCACAGCTGGGCGAAGTTTTTACCATGGAGCAATGTCTTTATGCTATTATGCTGGCCTCTGCCAATGACATCGCGCTCCAGATTGCTGAACAGATCAGTGGTTCTGTAGATGCTTTTGTAGAAAAAATGAACGCCCGTGCCCAGGAACTCGGATGCACCAACACGGTATTTACCAATCCAACCGGCCTTCCTGACGATAATCAGCACACTACAGCGCATGATCTGGCTCTGATCATGAAGGCTGCTATCAATACCGACGGTTTTCGCACCATTGCAGGCGCAACCTCCTATACGATTCCTGCTACCAACGTTTCCGGTGGAGCCCGCAATCTTACCAGCAGCTTCCCCATGACAAATACAACTTCTGCTTCTTATTACAGTGGCTGTATCGGTGGTCGCGAAAGTACTACCACAGCTTCCGGAAGTGTTCTTGTGACAGCAGCTGAGCGCAACAATACAACTCTGATCTGCGTTGTTATGAATGGTGCGACCGGACAGACTGCCACTGAAGCCGTTTCTCTTCTGGATTACGGATTCAACAATTTCCAGCTTCTGGATCTGAACCAGGAAGATTTCCACATTCTTTCCGGTGGTCAGGTAATGGTTCCTTCCGGTGCAACTGCTGCTGATCTTGCCACAGAAGACAGTGTATCTGACGGGCAGATCAATCGTACTTATACTTTTGGCGGTACGCAGGTAGGTACTGCTGTAATTGAGGACACCTCCGATACCTCCGCTTCAGATGCTCAGGAAAATGATGAAAACATGGAAGAAGCCAAAGCTTTTTCACAGTCTGCCTCTTCTGTCCCCTATTTCCTGATCGGTGGCGCAGGTCTTCTTATTCTTGTATTTCTTCTGTGGAAAATGATCCGGATCATTAAATCCTGACATTAAAATAACGCCCTTTTTCATATAAAAAGAGAACATGCTTTCTGAGATTCGAATTCCATCTCTGAAGCTGTTCTCTTTTTATTTCACAATTTTTTTACCTTTTGAAAATCAATTTCTTTTTTCTTCTTTTATTATTAAATATCAGAATTCCCAGATATACAAACCAGCACACTCCTCCTGCCAGCATGCCGGATCTTAACCCCGGAACATGATAGGTAAGCTCTATCTGATGTTCACCCTTGTCCACTTTAAATGCAAGGAAACCAATATCTCCTTTCACTGCTTCTGTTTCTTTGCCATCAACAGTGATCTCCCATCCTTTTTCATAAGGTATCATACATAAAACATATCCATCTGTTCCTGCCGTCACATTTCCGGTCACATAAGAATCTTTTTCCGGTATTTTCAATGTAACGCTGGAATTCTGCTGTTCTTCTGATATCTCCGGCAACTGGCTTACATCGGAAATATCTTTCCCGTCTTCTACAGCTATAACGTTCTTAAGAAGTATCTCTCTGTTTTTTTCTCTTACTTCTTTCCGGCAAAGCTTCTTCAGACTTTTCTCTGAAATGGCATTCTCATAAAACCATGCCGTATTACCTTCCTGTTTATTCCGGTAGAGATACACCGAACCGAATTGCTTTATAAACTCATATTTACTGTCATCAAGTTTTCCATCTTTTGAAAGAAGATAACGGACGCCCATAAAAGATCCAAATACATTATCGTCCGCAATCTGCCAGAATGTATAACGATTGCGGTCCAGATAGCAGAATTCCGGATAACAGGTATTTACAAATTCTTTTACATTTCCATTCATAACCGAATTATATGTACTGATTCCCCGATAATTCTGTGCCAGAGAATCCATGGAAACCGTTCCTGATGAATAGTTTTTTTCTACTCTGTAAAATTCCGGATCATTCTCTCTCAGATAAGCCAGGGCATCCTGCACTTCCTGACTGTACAGTTCTCCATAATAATTCTGAGGTCTGTCAAAAACTGCTGCCGCCTTTGTTTCAGAATCTTCAGATTTTAATTCTTCTTCAAATTTTTTTGTCTGCTCCGCAGCCTGCTCTGCAGATGTATCCGTTTTTTTCAGACAGATCCTGTCTGTATATGTAATTCCGGCCTCTGAAACCACATTCACAGCCAGCACACAGATCAGACATCCGGTTACTACATTACGTACCGCACGTTTCCGGCATAAATCAAGAACCAGAATGCCAAGTGTCATAAAGCTTCCGGTTACTGCAAGAATCACTGCATTTTCTCTGTATTCATGAAAAACACTTACTTCATATCCTCTTTTGTAGGCATAGAGCATCAGCACTTCAGTAATAATCAGGCCGGTAATACTGATTTTTCCTCCTGTCTGAAGATGATCCCACATCCATGCAAATATCACAAGTTCAAAAACAATCAGAAGATATGTGTAACGATTCGTCGGTGGCATTGTAAACGAATTAAATACAATTCCTCCAAGCGGAAACGCTGTAATTACTGCAACCATTGCAACAGCCCCGTAGACTGTCCGTTTTACTCTTTTCTTTTCATCACTTTTCCAGAATACGAGCAAAAACTGAAGCAGAAAAATCACAGCCAGCGTTGAACAGAATAATACCGGTGCCTCATAATAGTTCGCATAGCCCTCATACCGGGAATCTCCCAGCGTCTGCAGATTCTGAAGATTTGTAGAAAACGAGCGCATCACAAACGATTTATAATACATGATATTTTTATATGGAAGAAAACATTTTTTCAGAAAATCAGCAATTCCGTTAAAAGAGGGCTCCACTCTGGATGAATTCATAAGCGTTTCCGCCATAGGCAGAAAAATCCCAAGACTCATCCCGATTCCAAGGATTATCTGCCCGCATCCGCAGAAAAATTTCTTAATTCCGCTTCTGAAATTCTCTGCTTCCATTAATAATCTGAATATCAGATAAAATCCCGCACAGATCAGTGTCATATAAGTGAAATAGACACTGTAGATTCCGCTCAGAAATACAGCTACAGGAAAAAAAGCTCTGCCTTTTTCTCCCCGGATAAACTTTTCTTCAAAAAGAAGAATCAGAGGAAGATAGATTACTGCCATTCCAAACTGGTAATGCTGCCCCCATACAAGCAGAAACCCATTCAGACCATAGGCAAATGACGCAACAAATTTTGCCTGTCTGCTGTAAGCAAACTCAGAAATAAACCAGTAAAACACCCAGCCGGCCAGCAAAATTTTCATCATCTGCAGTATAACCAGATAATACAGCATATGTGCAGGTCCTGTCACCACACCGATCAGACAAATCAGTATCATAAACGGATCTGCCTGCAGAAAAGCAAACAGATTTATACCGATTCCGTTATTAAAATCCCACAGCGAAAAAGTTCCCGTTCGAATGTGATTGACAATATCTGCATAATACATTGTGTACTGCTGCCAGGTGTCACCACCGACATCATCAAAAACCATTACCATATCACCGAAAATATACTGTCGGAAAATAAAAAGGCAGCTGAAAAATAAAGCTGCCAGAAGCAGTAGCCTTGTTCTGGATTCTTTTGTTATGAATTTCATTTCATCTGCCCTCCTGTATCTGCTTAAGATAGCAGAACTGGCTTTTTAATGTAAGATTCGGATTATAGTAAGGATCTCCTTTTTTCAATATATCCGGCCATTTTTTTTCAAACAGGGCAATTTCTTTATTAAAACGTGCGATCTTTTCAGGTGTATCTTCCATTCCTCTGGATTTTGACTCATAGTGGTACAGTTCAGCATAAGGAGTAAATACTACCTTATCACCGTTATTTCGTATTTTCATGCAAAGATCAATGTCATTAAATGCAACCTTGAATTTTTCATCAAAACCTCCCGCCTCTATAAATGCAGAAGTTTTTACCATCATGCATGCTCCTGTAACTGCACTGATATCCTGTACACTGATCATCCGGCCCATATAGCCGATATCATACCTTGGTGCCCTGCACATAACATGGCCTGCAATTCCTCCAAGCCCGATTACAACGCCAGCATGCTGAATCGTATCATCTGGGTAATACAGCTTCGCACCTACAATTCCGATTCCCTTCTGCTGACAAAGCTGAAGCATTTCTTCCATCCAGGAATCTGTAATGATCTCCACATCATTATTCAGAAACAGTACATACTCTCCCTCTGCATGTTTTACTGCAAAGTTATTAATAGCTGCATAATTGAATTCTTTTTCCCATGTGAGGACTCTGACATTTGGGTATTTACGGGAAAGTTCTTCGTAATAAGCAAATGTTTCAGCTTTTTCGCTGTTATTCTCAGCAATAATGATCTCATAATTCTTCCAGGTGGATTTCTCTTCAATAGATGAAATACATAATTCAAGATCCTGTATATGATCTTTATTTGGAATGATTATCGAAATCAACGGTTCGCCTGTAACAGCCACCCGGCTTCTGTACCATCCCGGATGCTCTGTCAGCTCCACATCTGCCTTTATTCCCACTCTCTGATAATGTGATTCTATTGCACGTTTTCCGGCTTCAAAAGCATATCTCTTGCTCTCCGGATTCTCTGCCGTCGAATCCATATGGCATCTCCAGTGATAGAGAATTTTCGGAATATGAACAATTTCTTCTTCCTTTACCCTCTCCGTACACCTGAATATAAAATCATAATCCTGTGCGCCGTCAAATTCCCGGCGTAACATACCGACCTGACGGATTACTTCGCTGGAAGCTACGAAAAGATGACAGATATAATTCACTGTGCAGAGTAACTGTGGATTGAAATCTGATTTAAAGTTTGGTTCAAAAAATCTGCGTCCATCCATGGACATTTTATCTTCATCTGAATACAGAATTTTTGTTTCCGGTCTTTCATTCAAAATTTTCACACACTCAAACAAAGCATGAGGCGCCAATTCATCATCATGGTCAGCAAATGCGATAAAATCTCCTGTAGCTATTTCAATGGCACTGTTGGTATTTTCTGATATCTGTAATGCATGTTCATGGGAAACAATCCGGATTCTTTTATTCCCTGCCGACAGTTCCTGCAACAGACTCTTTATCGGAGAATCACTCCCGCTTCCGTCTGACAGACACAGCTCCCAGTTTTCATACGTCTGTTTCTGCACGGAATCTACCAGTTTTCTTAAATACTTCTCCGGTGTTTTATACAGTGGAACAACAATTGATATCTTTGGATTATATGAGAATTTCGTTTTTCTCTGCTGTTCCAGTTCTCTTTTATCCGGCATATGATATCTGCGCCATTTCTGATAAGACATATCTTCTGCTGCTGTCCTTTTTAGTTTGGACACCAGTTTTCTCATAAGCGCCCTGTTTCCCTGGTTTTTCCAGTAATAATATCCTTTTTCCGCATATTTTTCTATTTTTGAAGCTATAATTCTGGATTTCTTTAATGAAATCTTTTTAACGGATTTTTTGTTTCCGGCCTGAAACAGCACATACAGGCAGTTTCCTGTCATTCCTGCAAGCTCCATATAAAATCCGGTTTCTCCCGGATTTTCCACTTCGCTGTAAAGCTGAGTAACATCGATTCTGTCTGTTCTTTTTATTTCCGCATTTACGGGTTTCTTTTTTTCATCGTAAACCCGGATCATTACCGGACGGTCCGCAATCGTCCAGCCTTTCAGCCGGACATTTCCCTGTTGAATTTTTTCTTCTTCAAAGTATACCTGAGGTTTGTCTCTCTTCTTCTCCAGTGCTTTTACGGAAATGGAAAACCATACATTTTTTTTCCCATTTGCTTCTGTATAAATCACCAGCTTCCGAAAATCTGATATATCATCGGGTATCAAAACAACCGCTGTAATTTGGGAAATCTTTTTCTCTTCCTCATATTCTTTTTCTGAACATGTCACAGTTATCGGCAGTTTTTTATCATCCAGATAAGCATGCAATCCGTCAGCTTCCTTTAAATATCCCTGCACAATATACTGTTTTCTGTCCAGAAGATGAAATCTTTCGCTTTGAACTCCAAGTATTTTTTCGGACATGTTACTCCTCATTTCTTTCTTCCATTTTTTGCAGGGAACAGTCTCCTGCTTTCAGAGTCAGATTCGGACTGTAATAGGGATCTCCTGCCAGAAGTTCTTTTTTCCATTTATCCTTGAAACAGTTTACTTCCCTGTTGAAACGTGCTATCTTCTCGGGAGTGTCTTCCATCCCTCTGGATTTTGACTCATAATGATACAGTTCAGCATAGGGGGTAAACACGATCTTTTCGCCCATACTTCGCACCTGCATGCACAGATCAATATCATTAAATGCCACTTTAAGCTTTTCATCAAATCCGCCGGTTCTTCGGAATACAGAAGTTTTTACCATCATACATGCTGCTGTAACAGCACTGATCTCCTGCACACTGATCAGACGTCCCATATATCCGATTTCCTGTGCCGGAGCTTTACACATAACATGACCTGCAATTCCTCCAAGTCCGATCACAACCCCTGCATGCTGAATCGTATCATCCGGATAATACAGCTTCGCGCCCACAATTCCCACGCCCTGCTGCTGACAGATCTGAAGCATTTCTTCCATCCAGGACGGTGTGATAATCTCCACATCATTATTTAAAAACAACAGATATTCTCCCTGGGATTCTCTCACCGCGAAATTGTTGATAGCTGAATAATTAAATTCTTTTTTCCAGGTAATTACCCTTACATTCTCATATCTTCGCTGAAGTTCTTCATAATATGCAAAAGTTTTTTTATCTTCACTGTTGTTTTCAACTACAAGGATCTCGTAATTCTTCCATGTGGATTTTTCTTCAATGGAACTTATACACAGATCAAGATCATCAATATGATCTTTGTTCGGAATAATAATGGAAATTAAAGGTTCGCCGGCAATCGCTATCCTGCTTCGGTACCATCCCGGATGTCTTGTCATTTCTACTTCTGCCCGGATTCCCATTCTGTGATAATGATCTTCGATCGCCTTTTTTCCTGCTTCAAAAGCATATCTTTTGCTTTCCGGATTTGCAGCTGTAGAATTCATGTGGCTCCTCCAGTGATACAGAACCCTTGGTATATGCACGATCTTTTCTGCCTGCTCACAGCATCTGAGAATCAGATCAAAATCCTGCGCCCCGTCATATTCTTTTCGAAAAGCTCCAACCTGTTCCAGTAAGCTCTTTTTAAAAGCAAAAATATGGCAGATATAGTTATTTTCCCGAA
This sequence comes from Blautia aquisgranensis, assembly GCF_040096615.1. Classification (NCBI taxonomy): domain Bacteria; kingdom Bacillati; phylum Bacillota; class Clostridia; order Lachnospirales; family Lachnospiraceae; genus Blautia; species Blautia aquisgranensis. The sequence goes on along the minus strand of NZ_JBBMEJ010000011.1, from coordinate 91,003 downwards.
GACGGAACAGATTGAAATCCGGCTTGAAATTTGGCTCAAAATAATGTTTTCCATCCATACTGATTTTATCTTCGTCCGTATAAACGACATCTGCATTTTTTTCGGTGAAAGCTTTCGCGATATGAAACAGCGCATCCGGAGCAAGTATATCATCATGATCACAAAGCATAATATATTCACCGGAAGCCATTTCTATTGCCGCATTTGTATTCTCTGAAATTCCTTTGTTTTCTTTGAGTTTTCTGTATACGATCCGTTTTTCTTCTCTGTATTTTTTCTCAAGAAAATCTTTGATTGCATCATCTTCGCTTCCGTCAGCAAGACAGAGCTGCCAGTTTTCATATGACTGGACACTAACGGAATCCAGCAGTTCTTTCAGATATTCCTGTGGGGTATTATACATGGGAATCACAATACTGATCAGAGGCATTTCGGAAAATACTGTTTCTCTCTGTTTTTTCAGTTCTTTTTTGTCAGCTGAATGAGTCTTCAGCCATATTTCATAGTTCTGAGAAAGTCTTTCCGGCTGATATGTCCCAATATAACGGATAAAGTTTTTCAGTCCGTTTTTCCTGATGTAAGACAGATTTTTTCTTCCGTTACGCAGTCTCAGAAGCTTCATTCTCTGATATATAACGGAATCTTTTTTTCTCAGATCAGAAATATTGACCTTATATTTTTTTAACACTGTTCTGCCACTGAAACAGATAAAAATATTCCTGACTGATAATTTATTCAGATCTGCTCTGACAGTAAAGCCTATTTCAGAGTCTCCCTGTATCCGGATTCCCTTATTATCTTCCACGTCAGGTCTCCGACCTCTTGTGACTGTACATTTCAGAGGTCGTCCGGCCTGATCCTCAACTGCAACTTCTGCATTATTCGTCTCATCCAGAACCCAGCCTTCAACCAGAAGTTCATTATTTTCCATGATCTGTGCCCGGTCAATGCAATATTCCAGAAGACTTTCCATGCAGAAATTTTTTAATTTATCAGCATCTGCATTCCAAAGAACAACCTTACTGTCTCCCATTTTCAGAAACAGTCCGATCTTTTTATACTGTTTTGCCAGATTCAGAATTTCCGGTATTTTCAGAATAAATCCTGCTGCTTTTATTTCACCGAATCTGCTCAGATTTTTTGATACATCTGGTCTGGAAACATATTCCGGTTCCAGTTGAAAAAGTTCTTTTCCATCTCCTGTTAAAACAAAAGTCCCTCTTCCTTTTTGGGTATCGCCAACCCATCCTGTCAGGATCAGGGTATGAGAATTCATACTGTCATATTTCTGATTTTCCAATTTTCTGAATATTTTTGTCATGGTCACAGCCCTCTTGTGATTCAGCTTTATATTTTTTTGAGTTTACAGTATGCCCGCCATAATATACTTTTTCTCATAAGCTCTTCTTTTTTCTCTCTTTTCTCCATCTCTTCTGCTGACTGAAAAAGCTTTTGCTCTCTCTTTTTATATTTTTCCCAGAATTTCTGACCTGCTTCTCTTTCACTTACAAATTCCAACTGAATCTCCAGTTTCCCGGAGCCTGCAGGAATTTCAGCAATAACAAACTGAGGATCCCCTCCGCCGAAATAATATACCTCTCCGCCAATGCTGCTGCCATTTGTATAAAATTTTGCGGGAGTACCATCTTCCCAGTTCATCCTGTTTATATGAATGCCCGTTCTCAGTTCGCCCGGATCGAGGCGTAATCTCCGCGTATGTTCCGGAAAAGATATCCCTGCACTGATTCTTTTGTTTTTTACAGGATATTTTTTGGAATTTTCTTCTGTAAAATCGCTGCCTGTATCCCAGAAAACCTGCAACATCTGAGCTTCTTCGAACTTTTTTTCCTCATAGAACTGTACTGCATCTGCCTTACCCGGAGAAATTTTTGGGTAGAGGCTCAGCATCGAATTATGATTTCCCAGCATGTATTTCTGGAAATTCTTTTCCATATTTTGATAAATGCGGCATTCATTTTCTGTAAGTCCTGCTTTCCGGTAAAACTCACGCCCCTTCAGACCTTCTCTTTTTCCATCACTTTCCAGATAATAATGAATCATGCGATACACCAGAAAATTCGAAGGAATCGGGAAAAAGAACGTCCATTCATAATCAATCACCGTGGTTTCCTCTCTATCCAGGATTACATTAGACGGAACAAAATCAATATTGGAAAACGGCGCACTTTTCAGATTTTCCGGCAGTTTTGCATCTCCAAACACCTCCACAAACTCTGCCGTCTTATGAAATATTTCCTTTTCATGAATCTCTCTGATTTTCTCAATATAAGAAAAAAGTAATTCTTCTGCCTCATCTTCTTTTCCGTTTTTAAGAAGTGTATCCAGTTTTTCTTCCAGCGTGATTCCTGTAAGATATTCAAACTCTGCTGTGTCCTTCTTTACCTGACAACGGTTTACACAGATCCCGGCCTGTTCATAAAGTCTTCCCAGCTCCTGATAGATTCTATCCAGATTGCATACATGTTTCCCAGCTTCCTTTGTCTCCGGAACTTTTTTTACAATACGCTCATTATTTCCGGAAACGATTTCTGTCCGGATGGCAAAATCCCTGTCTCTTTCATTGGAAAACTTGGTAAATATCGTCTCCACATCCGGCTTCTCTCTGCCGATCATAAGAAGAAAAGAATTGGCAAATTCCGGATACAGATCATTATCAAGAAGTGTATCATAAACCGGCGATTCCTGGAACAGCTGCAGACGGAAACGGTCGAAATTATATTCTGTCCGGTTCAGTTCTCCTTTTTTTGGAAGATATTCCTCGGAATATACAGTCATTGGAAATTTATAGTCCGGAAACGGATAATACCAGGACGCCTTAAGATTGCCAGCTTCTTTCAGTATCTGCTCAAATTCCTTTCTGGTAAAGGTTTTGACCCCCTTTGTTCTGGGATATCCTTCCAGCCCCTCAAACAATGTACCAAAGTGATCCTCTGTACAGCCTGCCCAGTACTTCAGCCCCAGACGGTTCTCAATGGCAAGAATGATCTTTCCGTCCGGTTTCAGATGTCTGGAAATAATTTTCAGAAAATCCACATAAGGATCATCACTCTGAATGTAGGCTTCTCCATACTCAAATACACCGATCAGCGTAATGTAATCGTATTTCTCTGTAAGATTTTTCTCTATTTCCTGGAAATTTCCCACAAGAATCTTAAGATTTTCCTGGTCTCTGTGTCTGTATGCGTTGATACGGCTTCTTTTCATGGAAAGATCGATACTTGTTACTTCACCTGCTTTCCGGCAGAGTGCACCGGTAACTGCACCACAACCTGCACCAACTTCCAGAACCTTCTCATCACCTTTAAACGGAACCCAGCTTAAAATGTTCTCCCGGATATGAGAAAAATGATACAGAATCGGCCAGCTTTCCCTTTCGGCAATCACACGATTAAACTCTTCTGGCATATAGTTCTGGGCAATAGAGAGCATTTCATCCTCAATAGCCCCATCGCTGTATAAATCCTCTCCCGGATAATAAGTGGTATCCAGAAATACCTTTCCAATTTTTTCTCCCATATTTAATCCTCGCACTGTATTTCTACTCTGGAATTCATATCAAAAAAGCCCACGGTGTTTTTTGCGGAAACTACTGTAATATTACATGCATCATACAGTCTGTGAAACACAGTAAAGTCTCCGTCTTTATAGCCCGTGCATCCAAAGGAAAGCAGATATTCTCCTCCCTGAAGATTCATCTCCTGTGTAAAGGTTACTGTACATACGTCATTCTTATCGGACCTTTCAACATGTATCTTTTCAAACATAGTATTGGTTCCTGTAATTTCAGTTCCCTTGATATTCTTAAAGGTGTAGGCCATAATAGGTTCCTGAATTGTTTCATTGAAGCGTACTTTCATACGGATTTTAAAACTGCTGCCCTTCTCAATGGTATTGGAGCGCATCCCTTTATCGTCAAGCACATCAAAATCTGTGATCTCAGCCATTCGGTTTCCGTATTCCAGCATATTGGGATTGGACTGAAAATTCCCCTTTTTTCTGTCATCAGAGGATTTTTCTGCATTTTCTTCCTGCTGCTTCACCGGATTCTGCCCTACAAGAAGCTGTTTATAAAGATCCACCATCTGCTTCGGAGAACCCTCATCCAGCTTTCTTCCTTTATTTAGCAGAATAACACGGTCACAGTATTTGGAAACACTGCTCAGATCATGGCTTACAAACAGAATTGTTTTGCCCTGTTTCTTAAATTCCTCAAATTTGTGATAGCATTTTGACTGAAAAAATACGTCTCCTACAGACAGTGCTTCATCAACTACAAGAATCTCCGGATCAATATTGATCGCAACTGCAAAAGCCAGACGCACGAACATACCACTGGAATATGTTTTTACAGGCTGGTGAATAAAATCTCCAATATCTGCAAATTCCAGGATATCATCAAGTCTGGCATCAATTTCTTCCTTTGAAAATCCGATCATGGTTCCATTAAGATACACATTTTCAAGACCGGAGTATTCCATATTAAATCCGGCCCCCAACTCCAGCAGAGCAGAGATACGTCCGTTGACCTTCACTTCTCCCTCTGTAGGAGTCAGCACGCCGGTAATGATCTTCAAAATCGTGGATTTACCAGAACCATTGGTTCCGATAATTCCCACACATTCTCCCTCATGAATGTCAAAATTAACATCATGAAGTGCATAATGCTCACGATAGAGTTTTTTTTTCGTAAGTCCAAGCGCATCCTTCAACCTGTCAGAAGGCTTGTCATAGAGCTTGTACATCTTGGTGAGATGATTCACCTGAATTGCATTTTTATTTTCCACGTTTTTTCTTTCCTCCACATTCTCTACAGTACATCTGCAAAATGAATGCGCAGACGCTTAAATACCCAGCCGCCAAACAGGAAGCACACAATCGTAAATCCCCAGAAATATGCAGTCCATCCTGTATGCTCAAAAAACCAGGATTTCATAATAAAGGTATCTCTGTATCCGGAAACCACATAATATAAAGGATTCAGTTTCAGAACCTTCTGAAGTATCTCATGCCCCTGAAGAGACTCTTCTGCGATCCACATGATCGGTGTAAGCCAGATTCCAACCTGCAGTGCAATATTAATAATCTGTGTCAGATCCCTGAAAAACACAACAACAGCACTTGTTGCATAGCTTAAACCCAGGACAAGAACAAACACACAGAAGCTGTAATAAATCAGCTGAAAATAATACACATCCGGAAACTTCCCGTAAGCCGCATACAGAACAATCGTAAACAGCACAAAAAATGCATGCACAAAAAATGCGGAAATAATCTTCACTACAGGAAGCACACTGATATTAAATACCACTTTTTTTACCAGATAATTATATTCCAGCATGGAATTAGTTCCTCCATTCAGTGCATCCTGAAAGAAAAACCACGGCACAATACCTGCTACCAGATACAGAACAAAGGGCACTCCAAGATTTCCGGTACCGGAACGAAATCCCACTGAAAAAACAAACCAATACACAAGAATCGTAACTACCGGCTGAATAAAAGCCCAGATGATGCCCAGATAGGAACCCGCATATCTCGTTTTGAAATCATTTTTAGCCAGCTTAAAGATCAGCCTTCTGTTTTTATAAATGTCTGTTGGCAAAGAAAAAATCGTTTTCAAATCTCTTTCTCTCCTAATTATTTACGGTACTCCTTAAAGCTTCCCCATTTTGTATCTTTGTCAGAAAAGCTTAATTCCATTCCCTCCGGAATCGGCCACTCTACTCCGATGTCCGGGTCATTCCAGATCAGACCACCCTCATCATTTGGATGATAGAAATCAGAGCATTTGTAAACAAACTCTGCATGCTCGGAAAGTACCAGGAAACCATGTGCGAATCCCTTCGGGATAAAGAACTGTTTTTTATTCTCAGCAGACAGAACAACGCCAAACCATTTTCCATAAGTTTTGGAGCCTTCGCGAAGATCAACTGCAACATCAAATACTTCTCCGCTTACCACACGTACAAGCTTGTCCTGTGGAAAGTTGATCTGGAAATGAAGGCCACGAAGAACACCTTTGTGAGAGCTGGACTGATTATCCTGTACAAACTCCACATCAATTCCCGCTTCCCTGAAATCATTGTAATTATAGGTTTCCATAAAATATCCTCTTGCATCACCAAATACAGTTGGCTCTACAACCTTAAGTCCCTCAATATCTCCACACTGTGTAACTTTGATTTTTCCCATTTTTTTATTCTCCTTTTCTTATAAACTGTGAGGTAATAATATATTATTTTCTTCTGTGTTTTCTCTCTTTTCTTCCAAGAGCCGTCAAAAGACCAATCAACACAAGGATCATTCCTGCCATGATCATAAGAAGAATTTTTCGCATAGTCGGAATCCCTTTTGGGGAGCTGTTTTCTTCCTTGCTGTTCTGTGTGCTCCCGTTGTCCGAATCAGAAGAAGCTTCTGATGTTTCCGGAGTGTCTGTCTCTTCTGCCACCTGTGCATCCTCTGTCGGTTCCGGTGTGGGCGTAGCTGTCGCCTGTGGTTCTATCCCGCTTCCTACCTGATGATCACCTACATAATATGCGATTTCCGTTTCTCCATTAACATTCTCGGACTTCGTAGTAAGTGAATTTATGTCCATTCCTTTGGGCAGGATCACATTTCCACCATTTACTGCAGTTTTCGTGAAATTCTGAAATCCATAATCAAAAAGTGCTTTTGAATCCATACAACAGGTGGAAAGCTCCATTCCATGCATAACAACTGCGATATATGTTGTATCATTCTGCGTGACAGCTGTAATCAGTGTATGCGCTGCCAGATTGGTAAATCCGGTTTTGCCACCGATACTTCCCTGATAATAGATATTACTCTCCGGCGCAAGCATTGGATGATGCGTATGCATCGTACGTTTTTCAGCTGTCATATTCGTAGGCGCAATCGTATAATCTATATCACCGATCACTGTACGGAAATCCTGGTTTTTCAACCCCTCTCTGAAGATCAGAGCCATATCCCTTGCAGAAGAATAATGATTCTCATCCGGAAGTCCGCTGGAATTGACAAAATGCGTATTCGTGCAGCCGATCTCGGCAGCACGCTGATTCATCATATCAATAAAATTCTGCTCCGTTCCACCAACATGTTCAGCAATCTGTGCCGCCACATCATTGGCAGATTTTATAATCAGTGCATGCAGGCAGTCCTGCATGGTCATCACTTCTCCTACCTTCGAATTAATGTTGCTGGAATCCGCGGTTACATTACGCACACCTGTCTCAGTAAAAGTCACCTGATCGTCCATAGAAGAATTTTCCACTGCTACCAGAAGTGTCATGATTTTTGTAATACTGGCAGGATATCGCTGCTGATCTGCACCCTTGTCAAAAAGCACAGTTCCTGTGTCTGCATCCATGAGGACGCCTGTGTCACTGGCAATATCTGCTGCCTGTGGCCATCCTGCGATCTTATTGGTACTGACCTCATACTTTGCATTAAGATCTACAGCCGCAAAAGCCTGTACCGGCAACAGCAGCGTTATTGTCAAAGCTGTAAAAAATGTAAATATTTTCTGTATTCTTTTCATAATACTCTCTTCCCCTTCTCCCTTTATCAGAAGTCATCAAAGGAAACGATCGCATCCACAACTTTTTTTGCATCCTCCATATCCAGATTGTAAAACATAGGAAGACGCATCAGCCGCTCGCTTTCTTTTGTGGTATAAACATCCTCTCCGGAAAATCTTCCGAATTTTTTACCGGCCGGTGCAGAGTGAAGCGGTACATAATGAAATACACAGCCAATCTCTTTCTGGCGAAGATACCTGATCAGTCTTGTCCTTACATCCATATCATGTACCTTTATATAGTACATATGTGCATTATGTTCACATTCTTCCGGAACATAAGGCTGCTCGATCTTACCTTCCTCTGCCAGGAACGCAAGGTTACGGTTATAGAAATTATAGATCTCCATCCGCTTGTCACTTATTTTCTGGTGCTCCTCCAGCTGTGCATAGAGATACGCTGCGTTCAGCTCACTTGGAAGATAGGATGAACCATAGTCCATCCAGCGGTATTTATCCACCTGTCCCCGGAAAAACTTGCTGCGGTCTGTGCCTTTTTCCCGGAGGATCTCTGCTTTTTCCTGATAGGCATCGTCGTTAAAAAGTACCGCACCGCCTTCTCCCATGGTATAATTCTTCGTCTCGTGAAAGCTGTAGCATCCGAAATCCCCGATGGTTCCAAGGGCACGTCCCTTATAATAAGCATCCACCCCCTGGGCAGCGTCCTCCACTACCTTCAGATTATGCTTTCTGGCAATATCCATGATCGTGTCCATCTCACAGGCAACACCTGCATAATGAACCGGCACGATCACCTTTGTCCTGTCTGTGATTGCCTGTTCGATCAGTTTCTCATCGATATTCATGGTATCCGGACGGATATCCACAAATACGATCTTTGCTCCTCGCAGTACAAAGGCATCCGCAGTGGATACAAATGTATAGGATGGCATAATCACTTCGTCGCCCGGCTGAATGTCCGTCAGAAACGCAGCCATCTCCAACGCATGGGTACACGAAGTTGTAAGCATTACATGTCCGACATGAAAACGTTCCTCCATCCAGCGAGAACACTTTTTTGTATATTCGCCATCTCCACAGAGCATTCCTCTGTGTATGGCATCCTCTATATACGAAAGCTCCTTCCCCACAAATGCGGGTCTGTTAAAATCAATCATATGTTACCTCTTTATCTTTCGTTTCGATATTTCTGGTATCCCGTACAACATACTGCGGTGTCCGGTTGATATTCAGGATCAGCTTACCGATATATTCTCCGATGATTCCCAGCATCAGAAAACAGATGCCAAAAAATACCAGCATAGCGCACATCAGAGATGACCATCCAATCGCAATTGCCGGGTCAAGCAGTTTCCGGATCAGAACAATGATCGCTCCGATAAAGCCCGCAGCGGAAAATACCGTTCCAAAAATAGTAGCTGCCCGTAGTGGAATCACAGTAAAATTCAGGCAGGACATAAAAAGCTTCAGCCCTTTCCTGAAATTATAATTGGAAGTTCCCACCTCTCTTGCAAAATGCTCCACCTCGATATTGGCGATATTGTGCGTAGTACGGAAAAACAATACCTGCAGAAAAATATTATAGCCGTCGTATTTCACAACCTCATCGCGCACATATTTGCGGCAGCACCAGAAGCTGCTCATCTGGATATCCTTCGGACGGTCCAGAAGATGCCACAGAAGATACCGGCTTATGGCTCCCGTAATATTCTTCATCACAGAAAATTTTCGCTCTTTAAATACTCCGAATACGATATCGTATCCCTCTTCCATCTTAGCCAGAAACTGCGGGATCTGTGACGGATGATTCTGCATGTCGTCATCCATACCCACGATCAGTTCACCCTCTGCCTGGGACATTGCCGCCATGATCGCGTTATGCTGACCGAAATTCTTGGCGAGATTAATACCTTTTACATTGGAATGTTTATCAGCAAGTGCTTCTATGGCCTTCCAGGTTCCATCCCTGGAATAATCATTGACCAGCACAAATTCACATTCATAGTTATCAAGTTTCTTAAATTCCTCAATGGCAAGCTCTACTACCTCGCCAATGGTATGCTCAGAATTGTAACATGGTATAACGATTGATACCAGCATTTCTCTTTCTCCTTAAAACAGGGCGCTCCGCCTACAGGGAAAAAATAATGATTCCCACAAGGATCAGTGCGATTCCTGCCATTTTTCTTCTGTTCAGTCTTTCCTTCAGAAAAATATATCCCATCACAGCCACAAAAATATATCCTGTTGATTCCAGGATCGGCTGCATGGAAAGCGGAACCTTCTTCAGAGCCAGCATGGTCAGTATCACAGAACAGAAAAACATTCCGTATGAAAAAATGACCAGTGGATTTAAGTATTCCCTGAGATGATTCTCATATGTTCTGTCTGCTGCTTTCTTCAAAAGTATCTGGGATACCGAAGAAATAAACACAGAAACAAGAAGCAGACATATGGCTCCTGTCAGTGTACTCATACGCGCTCCCCTCCGTTTTCTTCTCCGTCACTGCCTGTTACCAGATAGATCCCCGCAAAAATAATGCAGGCTCCCAGAAGCATGTTCCAGGTGATCCGCTCATCAAAGATCAGCTTTCCCCAGATGATTCCCCAGATCAGTGTGACCGGCTTGTTGGCATAGGCCACAGTCAGAGGCATCCTCTTTAAGATCTGCTGCCAGATAATGGCATAGCCGAACATAATCACAAATACCAGTCCGAACCAGAAGATGAACTGTAATGAAAAAATATTGTCCGTATATCTGGATGCCATTTTTGAGCAGACACCGCTCAGTGAGCTGCACAGAAGACTGATGTGCAGCAGCAGAAAAAGACCTTTTTTTATATTTCCATGGTTACTCATGTTATTCTCTCACAATCATGATATAAATTCAATGTTTATTTTCGACAAAACCTTTGCCAGATTCTGCTGGCAATCATCCAGATTTTTCCCCTTAAGGATCACCTGGCCGATACGGTCACGACCGTTTTCGTACTTCCGGATCTCCTCTCCTGGCTCCACATTAAACGAAAGATCCACGATATTTTCTGTTATTTCGTTGTCATTATGGATCTGTTTCAGGATTCCTGTCCTGTCTGAGGTCAGGATATGGGAAAGATTGGCTGTGCGTGGAGAGCTTTTTTCAAAAAGAGCCTCAGCTTCCATATCTAGGGCCAGCCGCACGATTGCTTCATAATAGTCGATTCCATAGTAAATACCCGTTGTCTCAGGCAGACAGGTTCCTCCTGCGCGTCCGGTGATCTCGATCACATAGATTTTTCCATCTTTCTCCATCAGGTCACAGTTGATCGGGCAGTTGTCCATTCCAAGTGCCTGAATCGCAAGCTTCAGCTGATGTTCCACTTCTGCTCCCAGCGTATCCTGCTTCCGGTACGGCACGGAATGGCCGATTGGTGTGGGAACATGGCTCTGATAATTCTCGATATTGTTCGGCAGGCAAAACAGAAGCTTACCGTTCGAGATCATGGCTTCACAGCCCAGCATCTGCCCCTGGATAAATTTCTCAACCAAACAGTAATCTTTTCCCGTGGCATCCATGGTATCCTGATAGTGAGAAAGTGCCTCCTCGCGGTTCTCGCAGCGGAAAAGCCCTCTGCTTCCCATCAGATCCACAGCCTTTAAGATCACCGGAAATTCCAGCTGGTCCAATGCGCTCTCAAGTTCTTCCCGGCTCTGGATACGGATATGCTTCGCACACCGCACACCGCCTTTTACAAAGGCTTCCTTCATATAATACTTGTCACTGCAGAGAAAACCGGCCTGTTCGGATAAGCCCTTAAGTCCCATATGCTCACATACATATCCTATGGAGCGTATCCCTGCGTCCAGACAGCAGGTTGTGATTCCGTCAATGTTATGCTCCCGGGCTGCTTTCAGTACAGCTTCCGGATCGGAAATATCCGTGTAAGAGTATTCATCTGCGATCGCAAAACACGGCCAGTCTCCCGGTGTGCTCACAGCAACGGTTGAAACTCCAAGTTTTTTCGCCATTTTATAAAGTGGAAGCTGTGAATAACTTGCCCCCAGGATCATCAGTTTTTTCATGCCCGTTCATCCTCCAGAAAATCAAAAAATAACGGCAGACCACCTGTGTGCAGAAAAAGAATATTTTTTCCCTGGATATTTTTTTCCTGAAGATATTTCATCATGCCATAAAAAGCCTTTCCCGTGTAGGTCATGTCCAGATACACACCATCGGTCTCATAAACTTTCCTGATCATCGTAGCTACAGGCTCTGACCAGGCTCCGTATCCGCCTTCCATATAGGAATCCGTAAATTCGATCTCCTTTTCCCAGTCCTCCGGAAAATCCATGGAAAAACGTTCTGCATACTCACGCAGGTTGTTCTCTATTACTTCTTTTCCGCGGCTCGCATTTCTGGAAACGGAAATTCCCACGATCTTACAGTCCTCTTTGTTCTGGAGCTTTCCTGCCATCAGTCCTGACTGCGTTGCATTGGTGCTTGACGCCAGAAAAATGTAGTCCAGGTTTGTACCGGAAGCTTTTTCCCAGGATAAGATCTCCTCGTAGGCTTCCTCATAGGCCTTCATCGGCGGCCATTCATTTCCCTGTCCGTACTCATTTCCATAAATATAATACGGGCGGAAGCCTTTTTCCGTAAGCTCTGCCATTGCTTTTCGTACGGCTGCTGCAATATTCTTCTTTTCACAGGGAATTTCGTGAACATTCATTCTGCGGATAATCCGGCTGTTTCCGGTTTCCTTCGTCTCTTTAACATCCTCTGTATTGTGGACCATGTAGCACGGAATGGAAAGCTCGTTGCAGAGACTTGCCAGGATCCGACATAAATTGGAATGATAATTCCCATAGATCACCATGCTGTCATAGCCTTCCGCCTGCATGTTTTCCACATACTTGCGGGCAAAACGCACCTTGTTTCCACCAAAAGAGAATGGCAACAGGTCATCTCTCTTCATATAAAAAGTATTTCGCCCATCATGGATACGCAGCTTCTGCACCGGTGTCTCAAACAGCTGGATCGGATTTTCCAGTGGTCCTCTGTGCAGGATATGATTCATCTCCTCCATTGTTTCTGTCTGAAGGATATAAAATCCCGGTCTGCTTCCGCTGTCTGTGATCTGACAATGTTCTACATCGCCTTCCAGAACCGTCTTACGGACAGTCTCCGGATAATTGGCCTCTATCCAGTGAAATTTTTCAAGATCCTGTCGGTTCATAATAAAATGCACCGCTGACACATGCTGCTCTGCGTTCTGCTTTATTTGGGGCGGATTTCCAGTTGCCACATCCACTACCATTCCCACAAAATCCTGCTCTGTTGAAAGCGGCACCAGATCCGACCCGATACAGTCGCCTCCCATACGGGAACCGATCTCAATGATCCGGACATTTCCGTTTTCATCGATCCTAAGCTCGCTGTGTCCGGCTCCATTCTCAACCTTTAAAGCAGTCAGTGCCGCAAATACGGTTTCTTTTACCTTATCCTGAAGCTCGCCGGAAAGGGGGGCAGGTTCCAGGTGTCCCACTTCTATATAATGCGGCTCTCCTGTGGTATATTTTTTTGTGATAGCAAGAAGTGTGTGCTCTCCCTGATAGCTGATGGTTTCCACACTGTACTCTGCCCCACTTATATATTCTTCCACAATGGCCTTTTTTTCAAAAGACTGAGCGATTGCCTGCTGAATAGCTGTTTCCAGTTCTTCCGATGATTCCACTTTTGTGATTGCACGGCTTCCGGAACGGTCTGTTGGCTTTACAATCACCGGATAGGAAGGCGGTATCACCTTCTCATCTTTTCCCACAGCTGTAAAAAACGGAACTTGAAGTCCCGCTTTCTGAAATGCATTTCGCATGGCAAACTTATTGGTCGAATTAATGATACATTCATGACTGTTTCCCGGAAGTCCCAGTCTTTCTGCCAGGTATTGTACTGTGATATTAGCAAGATCTGATCCGATCGTTGTCACTGCATCTGGCTGAATTTTCTGACAGATACTTAAGATTTTCTCTTTTTCCGTGATGCTGATTTCATAAAATCTGTCTGCATCCGCGGCACCTGTTGCACCTTCCCGCCAGGCAAAAACATGGGTTTCATAACCCATGTTTTTTGCTTTGCGGATCAACGGCCTCTGAAAATCATTCGCACCGATGATTACGATTTTTTTCATTTTTCATCCTTTTTCTGTGTTGGTCGCACATATCTTCCGTCTTTATCAAAAGTATAAGTTCTTCCATTCATTTTAACTGTACAATTTTTATACATAATTCCTGTAGTCTTGTCAAAACAACATGTTTTTCCATTTCTTGTCAGCCAGGATCTGTGCATTTTTCCATTTCCCGTGAAATAATATGTATTACTTTTACCGTTTTCCTTCCATGTATAGAATACGCTTTTAGCCATGGTTCCATTATTTTCAAAATAATACACATCACCATTGCTGTTTTTGTATTTGGTATTTTTCATCATGTAGGCTTTTTCAGTGTGGAAGTAGTAATAATTGCCACCAACTTTTTTCATGCCTTTTAATGCATGTCCATTTTTGTCAAAATAATATTTTTTACCATTTACGGTAATCCATTTATTCTTGACAAGAACTCCGTTTTTATCCACATATCGAACTATTTTTTTTGAGTCTGTAATCAGCTTATTTTTATACATGCCCTGAGTTTTATGAACATAATATTTTTTTCCGTTTACTTCCACCCAGCCTGTCTTCTTTGAACCATTAAGATAATAGAATTTTTTTCCGTTTTCTGTAAACCATCCAATTCTTCTATTAGCAGTATCCGGTTTTGTCGATGCCTTATAAGTACTAACCGCTGACCATCTTGGTGTAATAATCTTTGTATAATCCACATATCCGAAATCAACATCTACAGTAGAATAGCTTGGAATTCCCGCAACAAGCCCCTTGGTAGAATTCAGATATCCGCCGCCATCTCCATCTGTAGACTGCCATATTGTATATTTATAGTTTTTCATAGACGGTGCCATAATTCTGTCGCCATAGCGTGCAAGCCATACATCATAGCCTGTAAGCTTGCTCCAGTCAATCTTATTATCATACCAGTCTGTATTACAATAAATCATTGGATAGTATCCGGCCTTTTTAACTTCATTACAAAAAGCCTTGGCCAGATTCGCAATCTGTGAAGAAGATAAACTGCGCATTCTGCTATATTCAATATCATAAACAACCGGATAGGAAACCTTATAGCCATCCATTTTTCTGATTGCAAGCTGCGCCTCTTTCAGAGCCTGCTGTGTCGTCGTTGCAAGACTATACACATATGTTCCGGCCGGTACTCCTGCTTTTTCTGCCTGTTTCATATTATAATCATATTTTTCATCGATCCTGTTCAGGCCATATGAAATACGTATAAAAGCAAAATCTATATTTGACTTTTTCACTTTAGCCCAGTTAATGGTATCCTGCCATTCCGAAACATCAATTCCACGTGTGATAGCTCCTTCCAGCTTCTGTCCGCTTCCGTTATAGCAAATCCCATTGATCTTTTTCCACGCTCTGGAGCTGGAACTCTGTGTTGCCTTTCCAAGAGGAACTTTTTCTTCCTGTGCAACAGCCTCACTTCGGTCTACTCCGCCGCCTCCCATCGCCATCGCTGTAGTCCCTATTGTTCCAATCCCCAGCAATACTGCCATGCAACCAGCAGCAAGCCACTTCTTCCAATCTCTCATTTCGTATTCCTTCCCTGTAAATTTTTGTCTATTTTTTCATATTTTTCATTATACAGACCGGCAAATAGAAAGTAAAGCCATATATACAGAAAAAGGCCGGTGCCAGCTATCATATAGCCGGACACCGGTCTGCCTTTTACTTTATGCTACTGCCCAAAAATATTATACTGCCGGATCTGTTGGGTCAAAATTCTGTGATCCACGCAATGGTGTAATTGGCTTACGGCCTAATGGACCCTTAAAGGCTTCATTATTGCTGTATTTGCCGCTGCTGTAGATATGAATTGTTGAACCATCGCATCTTTCATATACCCATTTTGCATCTGCAACACAAACACGAATACATCCATGAGATGCCGGATTTCCAAGCTTCATATATTCCCCGGCCGGAAGGTTATAAACGCTCCGTGTTCCACCTGCTACAGAATGGATAAAAATTCCTCCCTGTCCACAGCCATCAACATGAGTTCCATACTGTCCCCAGGATGGTCCCATTAAAGGCTGCCATCTCAGGCTACGACTAAGTCCGTATGTACCATCCCATGTAGGTGTACCGGAAAGTCCGACGGAAACACGAATTGTCTTAACCGGAATTTTTTTGCTGTAGTCTGTGTATACTGTCATAACACCATTCGTCTTGTCAACTTCAAGATAATATGGTCCGCCATAAATAGAACTTACATCATTGCGACGATATCCATTTCTGTCAAAATAATACAGCTTACCATCAATCCATCGACTTGTACTTGTCAGATATTTATCACCACTGTCCGGATCAATATATCTTACTTTATTATTATAGTCACTGACAACTACCCATCCTGTTGAGAAACGTCCCTGGCTGTCCAGACGTCCGCTGACTTTGCCATGCTTTATGGACTTGTTGGTCACAACTTTATAGTTACTCAGATAATACCAGTATTTTCCGACTTTCTGCCAGCCATTTTTTCTCAGAATACCTGCCTTGTTTGCATAGTACCAATTGTTTTTATAACGAATCAGTGTATTTTTGTACAGCCATCCTCTGTGACTATTGGAATTGGATGTTGCAAAAAAGTAATATTTATTATTGATCTTTGTAATGCCGCTGGCCAGTTTACCTGTTTTTGTGAAATAATAGCTCTTCTTTGAGCTGCCAACGGTAATCATCTGATTTTTATAGTTATTACCGCTATTGTTAAAATAAAACCATCCGTAAAACTGTCCCTTGCCGTTTACAACCCTCTGCCAGCCTTTTTTCTCAACAACTCTTCCCGCTACACTTCCGAAATAGTAGTAGTGTCCGGATGCTCCCGGGCAGCTGTGCCAGAGATTCTTCCATGTGGCTCTTCTTCCTGCACTTCCGAAATAATACCTGTATCCTTTATATTTCACAAGTTTTTCTTTAATAATATGTCCCTTGGAATCTGTAATATAATAAGCATTATTCTGTGCCTTGGCCATAGTATTCTTAAGCACATAACCATTCGCATTAAGCATAAATGTATTGGTTTTTGACATTACCTTGGATACATAAACCCCGTGCTTCATAACCTGGCCAATTGTAGATGACTTGGGGCTGCAGTAAATAAAACGTTTCTGTCCTTTACTGTTTTTGTAATACATCCAGCCACTGTAGAAGAGTTTTCCTGGAATATCTTCCTTACTCTGGGCTGGCTGGAAATAGTACTCAAATGTTTCAGAACCTGCTTTAAGTTTCTTAATTCCGGTATACGGTTTGCCATTTCCATCCAGTGTATAATAATCACTGCCAATCTTCTGAAGCTTACCGGAAATCTTCAGTGCTGCCACAGAGGTAAAGTTTCCATTTGCATTATAATAACGGAACATAGTTCCTGTCCACAGCCAGTACTTCTTCTTCTGCTGTCCCAGGTTGGATGTCCACGGTGTAATCGCTTTTCCCTGACTGTCTGAATATAAAGTTGCCTTACTTTTCTCAACGAAATACCATTCTACTTTCTGTGTTCCGGTATATCCGGCTGTTCCCGGCTCACGGCTCATTCTTCCTGTTACCAGGTAGCCGTCTTCATTAAAAAGATAATATCCGGTATGTCCATTGGTTTTAATCTTAAGGAGTCCATCCTGTGCCGTAAAGTAACTGTCTTCAACAGTTGCAGCTGTTGCAGCTGCTTCAGCCGGAGCGCTCTCTTCTGCCGGTACTGCATCTCCGTTATCCAGGGTCATTTCTTCTACATCATCCGTAGTTTCCCCTGCTTCTTCTGTTGTATTTTCGGAATCTTCTGTTACAACAGCCTGCTGTTCTGTATCTTCTGACAAAGTATCCACATCTTCTGATTCTGCAGTATTTCCAGATGTCTTTCCTTCCGGTACCATATCATCAGATACTTTCTTTTTGCGAAGTCTGTAAAGACCATCACCCTCATTTACCCAGTCACTGGTCTTTGCTTCAACAACACCATTTACGACAGATGCGCCTGTCGCAGATGCAATATCTGCATTTCCTTTATCTACTGTCTTTTTATCAGACGCAATCTTCAGTTTCTCAGCATCAGCAGCCGGTGTTACCGTAACCTGTGGCGCTTTTGTCGCTTCAGGTATTTTCGTTGTTTCCGGTGTCTCTGTGTTCTCAGGGGTCTCTGTTACTTCCGGGGTAACTGTGGTCTCCGGTTCCTCCGGTACTTCCGGAGCTTCTGTTACTTCCGGGGTAACTGTAATCTCCGGTGTCTCTGTGTTCTCAGGGGTCTCTGTTACTTCCGGGGCCTCCGTAATTTCCGGTTGCTCTGGTTCCTCTGGCGCTTCTGTTATTTCCGGTGTAACTGTCACCTCAGTGTCATCTTCAGCCACATCGTTCCCATCCATCTGAGACTGCTGTTCATTTTCTGTCGTTTCATCGCTGAAACTATCTGCTCCCAGATCTGATTCAGCTGCTACCTGTACATCCGGAGTGCTTAAAGCTGTCGCTCCTGCCTCCAGTGTGCCACCCATACATAATGTAAGGCTGAGTAGCATTGCCACAACTCTTCTCTTCACAATAATCCCTCCTGCTTCTCCTCACCATAGTGGTTTATTAATATATCAGTCACGGCATCATTCGCCCAATCCGCTCTCGATAAGAGCCGCAAGCGCATTTATGGCCTCCTGCTCATCCTCACCGTCACAGATCAGAGTGATATCATCCCCTCTTTTCACACAAGCTCCCAGAACACTTAGTACACTCTTGGCATTTGCCGTGCCTCCATCATACTGAAATGTTACAGAAGACTTATATTTAATCGCCTCACCACATAAAAGTCCGGCGGGGCGGAGATGAAGCCCTGACGGGTTTCTGACCGTTACTTTACAACTTAACATTTCTGCTGTCTCCTATACCTGTTCTTCATCTACTATTGACTGTTTTCGGCATCCGCATTGGAAACCTTTGAAACTTTGATCTCAGCAGTCGCTTTTTCCAGAAGCTTATAGCCGTCCGGCAGATTAACCTTAATCGGTACTTCATAGCTTCCTTCTTCCCAATCGTCCATAGAAAGTGATGCACTCACTGATTTCAGGTTAAATTTTGAAAGATCACCATCTTCAGCCTGCACTTTCAATTCCACATCCGCTACTTCAAAAGCCATCTGCAGATCATCCGGCAGATTTTTTACTTTAATATCTTCTGTAGGGAAACTGTATATCTTGCTGCCCTCAGGCAAAATATTAACTGTTATCCACAGATCCTCACTTGAACCTGATGTCAGCTTCAGACCTTCCGGAAGCAACTCCGCCAAATTTATCTTCTTCTCAACATCATTGCTCTTTCCGGAAATATCTACGTTTTCATTGTCAAGATAAATTGTATTTCCCTGAAGTTTCAGATTATTGAGAGCTTCCTCACTGCCGGCCACACTGAAAGTCTCCGGAACAGTAGTAACACTGTCTACTGTGTAACCCTCCGCCGGCTCACCTGTATATCCGGCACTGATTCTTATATCAGATCGTACCTTCCAGAGTTTCGCTGTAACATTGACCTTTCCGTTATTATCAAATTTAAGATAACTCATGGAATTAGATGAAAGTGTGTCCTGATTCTTATCTGTAATAGTCATCTCAGCATCTGTGATCGTAGTATCCTGTGCAATTCCATCCACCTTTGAACTCACATCTACACTCACACCGTCTATTTTACCAACAAGTGATTCCGGTCCTGTAACCCGGACTTTTTCCGGATTGGCTGTAAGAGAAGCAATTTCCATTCCCTGTGCAGCTTTGCTGTCACCGCTGCTTACATTGATTGCAAATTCCTTAGTGACCTTTTTTTCCAGATGAACACTCAGATTCTGTGGAGATACTTTTATGTTCTCCGGAAGTATTCCCTGACACGTAGCTACAATCGGAATCATCACAGGATCTGTATCTATGGATTCCGCCTGCTGCAGATCCGCAACTGCCTTAATATCACTTGAGGTGAGACGATTGACTGTTTTTCGCTCACCTGTAATATAAACACGTACTGAATTTTCTCTGTCATCCTGCATGACCATCTGACCAAGCTGGTCAACATAGGCTTCATTGATAATCTGCACATCTGTGATCACGAAGCCTTTTGTAACAATAGGATTATCCACATTTACCACGATCAGCCAGACCAGAATACCAACTATAACAGACATAATCTTCAAAGGGATATTCTTAGTCAGATTTTTCTTCATGTTTCACTCTCCCTTTCAGCAGACTTCTCAGTTTGTTATTATCAACCACCTTCTTATTCTGGGCAGAAACAAGTACTTCTCTTAACTGCTTACTGTTGAGACCCCTGGAAAGAGTTCCTTCCTGTGCAACAGAAACCTGCCCTGTCTCCTCGGAAACAATGATCGTAAGGGAATCCGTAGTCTCACTGATGCCTACTCCTGCTCTGTGCCTTGTTCCCAACTGCTTGCTCAGTTCCATATTATCTGAAAGCGGCAGATAACAAGTTGCAGCTACTACCCGATTTCCTCTGACGATTACCGCACCGTCATGAAGGGGTGTATTATGCTCAAAAATATTAATCAGAAGCTGACTGGTAAGAATACCATCAATATTGATACCTGTACGGATATACTCATCCAGACGTATCTCCTTTTCAATAACGATCAGTGCACCCGTCTTAACCTCTCCCATATCAAAGCAGGCTTTGACCAGTTCATTGATTGTCTTATCGTTAAATCGTTCTTTTACTTCCCTGCCTGTATCAAACGGAATAATAGTTGAAACAATTTTCTTCTGTCCGAGCTGTTCCAGAGCCCGTCGAAGCTCCGGCTGAAAGATTACAATCACACCAATTACCAGGACATTGGCCAGATTCCGGAATATCCACAGAATCGTATTCATCTTAAATATATATGCGATCAGGATAAAAGCAAGCACTACCAGAATACCTTTCAGCAGTGTGTACGCCCTAGTAAATTTGATCCAAGCCATAAACTGATATACAAAAAAGGAAATCAGTCCAATCTCAATAATATCTATCACTCCAATTCCCGGCAAGGTAATCTTTCCGATATATTCGCCAAGAATTGCAAGAATATTCTGCATAACTTCCTCCTTTCTTCCCGATCCATTTAAAAGAAACTATCTTACCAATGACTTAAAGATCTTTCAGTGACTCTTCAAGCTGTTTCTCGAAGTCGATCTCATCAACCTCCTTCGGTGTTTCAATCACTGTGCTTTCTGAAAATTTCCCCGGTTTCTGTACTGTTTTTTGTTCTTTCCGTTCTGAAAGTTTTTCCTTTTTGTCCTTCCTGTTGTATGAAAGAACAGATTCTTCTTTCTTTTTTTCTTCGCGTACAGGCTCTGCATTGATCTTCTTGATGCTTCTCTCAGAAGTTGCAACAACAGCCTTCGGTACCGCCTTTACATAGTAATAATACTCATCATCCTCATATTCCAGACGTTCTGTTCTGCTGTAGTCTCCTCCAAATACCAGAAATTCCATCACAAACCCAATGAGAACTGAAATCACTGTAGAAATAATCATCGGAACCATGGACACTGTCACATCAAAGCAGAAATCTCCGGCAAGGATGACCAGAATATAAGTCACACCACCTGCGATAATTGCAATCCTCCATGCATAGTCAAAAGAACGTGTTCTCAGAAGGTTCACCAGAAGAACAACTGCAACAAACGCAACCACTGTAATCCACATTGCCCAGTTCTGTACAAGTCCGTCAGAAAGCAGCTTAATTTTGGCCGCAATCTCTGTATCCGGATCACTTAATGCAGCAGACTGTGTATGCACAAAACGGATAAAATAATAAATCACTACACCACATCCTGCCGGAAGTGAAGAAAGTGCACTGCCTAAAAGACCGGATCCGATTGGAAGAAGCGCCGGAACACTGTATCCAAAAGAAAGCGGTGTCAGAATCATCGCAAGATTCTGTGATCCGCTGAATCTCAGAAACAGGATCATCATAAACAGGACCAGAACCAACATAAATCCGGCTACTTCCATGCTTACAGCATAACAATGTCCGATCATAAGCACAAATCCGATAAACAGCATCACAGATGTGGGAAGAATCGAACATACCAGTGCCAGGATCAGGATAACAAAAATATTATCCAGCTGCTTCATATATCCCATATTACTGTTGATCCAGAGAAAATAAACAAATGCCAGAATAAATTTCAGAACCGGCAGTATATATACTTCATATTGTCCGTAGAATTTTTTGATATTCTGTTTGATTTCAAGTAAAGCTGTCATTTTTTATTTCCTCCTGCATTTCTCCGGACCGGAATTCTCTTATCTTCCCGTCCGTAGATTTTTTCCAGTCTGGTAAGATCCTGATAATATTCCCGCACGCTCTTCTTAGCACGGGAGTATTTTACAGAATACTGGATGTAGGTCAGTATTGAATAGGCAATCAGTATGATCAGATATCCGACTACGATGTAGATTGCCACAGTAACCAGATTGATCTTATTCACATTATCCATCAGATATTCGCTGAAATATGCCGCCACTCCGGCAAGTCCCAGCATATAGCCGATCGTCACCAGAAAAAAATTCTTGATCAGCGCAAGACCAATGTAATCGCTCCGGTAAAATCTGCTCACCGGAAGATATTTCCTGCCTTCGCCATGCTCATACATGGCCAGGCGGTTCATAACCTTCACCTTTTCTTCATTTACCATAAATTACTCCTCATAAGCTTTCTTATCAGAAAAAATCCTGATATATATAATTCGCATTTCGCTTCTCCATGCAGCAATACTATTTAACTGCAATCAAATTTATTGTAGCATAGATCACTACCTATGAAAAGTATTTTTTGGGCTTTCAAAGCCTTCCTGCACATACTGTAAGGAAGTAAACATCCCGTGCTCCAGCCTCAAGAAGACACATAGCCATCGCTTCCATCGTGCTCCCTGTCGTGTATACATCATCTACCACTAGGACCGTTACATCTGAAAGCTTCCTGCTAACGCGATACGCCTTTCTCAGATTGTTCCGACGCTGAACTGCATCTAGTTTCTTCTGAGAGCGCGTCCGGCGGATCTTAATCACCAGACTGTCATCCCAGGGGGTTCCGGTAAATACACTCAGCTTCTCTGCCAGGTATGCAGACTGATTAAAACCTCTCATTCTTTTCTTGGAAGGATGGAGCGGTACCGGCACGAGCAGCTGTGGTTTCCAACGTTCCAGATACTTCCGCCCGTAAACGCTCATGGCTTTTGCATAGAAATCACCATACTCACGACAGCCATAATACTTGAATCTCACTAACGACTGACGCCATAATTCCCCATATGGAAAAATACTTCTCCCCTCTGAAAAATAACGGTTACCATTCCGGCAAACTGGGCAATATTCTTCTTCCATTTTCACCGGCTTTCCGCATTTCATGCACAAGGCACCGGAAATCGGACGGATTCTGCCCGCACACCGTTCACAGATAAGAAGTTTTTTATCTTTCAGTACTTCATGACACATGGGACATTTCTTCGGATAAAGCATATCCAGCAAAAAATCAGCAGTTTTTCTCAAAAAGATCCTTTCTCCCCGATAACGCTCTCCTTTTAATCCTCTGCTTCCTCCATTTCCCGGATTCTCAGATCCAGTGAACTGTAACGCTTCTGTTGTTTTTCATTGCGGATCATCTCTGCAAAAGTATTCTCACTTCCCACTACTGTGACACATTTCCTTGCCCTGGTTACCGCTGTATACAGGAGATTCCTGTTCATCAGCATTCGCGGTCCTGACAGCAGCGGCAAAATAACTGCCGGATATTCCGATCCCTGCGACTTATGTATGGTCACCGCATAGGCCAGTTCCAGCTCCTCCAGTTGCTTGAACGAATATTCCGCACGGCGGCCATCCTCGAATTCCACTGTAGCTGTCTCGGCAAATTCATTGATCTCCACCATAATACCGGTATCCCCGTTAAATACGCCAACTCCCTTATCCACAGGAATCTTGTATCTGCCAAGGATCTCCCACTCCAGCTGATAGTTATTCTTCACCTGCATCACCTTATCGCCCTCGCGGAAAAGACGCTGCCCAATTTCTTTTTCTTTCTTCTTCTCATCCGGCGGATTCAGATATCTCTGCAGAATCTGATTCAGCCTTTCTACTCCGAGAAGACCTTTTCGCATAGGAGTAAGTACCTGGATCTCATAGGGCTTTGCGTCTACATAGCGTGGCAGCTTCTCCTGGATCAGCGCGATCACCACACGGATAATAATATCCGCATCATAGCGCTTCAGAAAAAAGAAATCCCGGCTTTTATTGTTGATCGTCACCTGCTCTCCCCGGTTGATCTTATGGGCGTTTACTACAATGTCACTCTCCGATGCCTGACGGAAGATCTTCGTAAGCTCTACCACAGGAAAAGCACCACTTCGAATGATATCATGCAGCACATTTCCCGGTCCCACACTTGGAAGCTGATTCTCATCACCCACAAGGATCAGTCTGGTTCCTGCTGTCACTGCCAGAAGAAGGGAATGCATCAGTGCGATATCTACCATGGACATTTCATCAATAATGATCACATCTGCTTCCAGCGGATTCTCAGAATTGCGGTCAAAATGTACTGCTCTTCCTTCCTGCTCACCTTCCGGCATTCCGTTCAGCTCCAGAAGCCGATGAATCGTCTGTGCTTCATAGCCTGTGGCTTCTGTCATTCGTTTGGCTGCACGCCCGGTAGGCGCAGCCAGCCGAAGTTCAGCTCCTTCTTCCTCAAAATAGCGGATAATTGCATTGATCGTGGTAGTTTTTCCGGTTCCGGGACCTCCGGTAAGAACAAAGAGTCCATGCTGTGCAGCTGCCGCAACAGCCTGACGCTGCATCTCATCCAGCTCTGTTCCTGTTTCCTTCTCGATCCTGGCAATCCGTTTCTTCATCATCTGCTCATCCTCCGGGCAGAGGATATTCAGTTCACACAACATTCTCGCTGTGTTCAGCTCCAGATAATAATACCGTGTCGGATAAACGACAGTTCCCGCTTCTGTCTCTTTTGCGACCAGCTTACGGTCTACTACCATATCCATAAGATGCTTCTCCATATAGGAAGGATCTACTCCCAGAAGCTGTGATGCCCGGGAAAAAAGTTCCTCCTTGGGAAGATAAGTATGTCCCTCCCCGGAAGCCTGTAAGAGAGTATACAACATGCCACTTCTTATTCTGTAATCTGAATCTGTATGGATTCCGATCCTGGAAGCAATCTCGTCTGCGATCTTAAAACCAACTCCGCTGATATCCTCAGCCAGGCGGTAGGGATTCTCTTGGAGTACCCCATATACCGACTGTCCGTACTTCTGATAGATCTTCGCTCCCAGATTCAGCGAGATCCCATATTTCTGCAAAAAGATCATGGCACGGCGCATGTCCGCCTTTTCTGTCATCTGTTCTGCGATCTCCAATGCCTTCTTCTCACTAATGCCCTTGATCTCTGCAAGACGTTCCGGTTCTTCCTCAACGATCCGCATGGTATCATCCCCGAATCTCCGCACGATCCTGGCAGCCAGTGCTGCACCGATTCCTTTGATTGCACCGGAACCAAGATAACGTTCCATAGCCAGCGCATCCTCCGGCATTTTTTCCGTATAGGCAGAAATCTGAAACTGCCTGCCATATACCGGATGTGTTGTATAGTTTCCGGTGGCTTCAATGGATGCCCCCTGGGTAAGTGCCGGAAACGTTCCCACGCAGGTCAGCTCCTTGTCATCCTCTGTGCCCTTGATGACCATGACTGTATAACCATTGTCTTCATTTCGGAAGATCACATGATCTATATATCCTGTAACTGTTTCACTCATCTTATTCTCCATAATATAAAAGGCACTGCCTGCTGCAGCGCCTTATCTGATCGTCCATCCGGTCTGCTCTGCCGCTACCAAAAGCAGTCTCCAAAAAGACCTTATGACTTTGTAGAAATTTACATTCTTGACATGATCTCCGCATATCTTCCAGTTCCGGCAGCAACTACCAGCATCGCATCCTGAACCGTCAATGTGCTTACACCTGTCTTCTGTTCGATCAAAGTATCCATTCCGTGAAGCATTGCACCGCCACCTGTAAGAACGATTCCTCTGTCCATGATATCTGCCGCCAGTTCAGGCGGAGTCTTCTCAAGAACTCCATGTACTGCCTCCACGATCTGTCCTGTTGTCTCACGAAGCGCAGTGCGAATCTCCTCAGAAGTCAGCGTTGCTACCTTTGGAAGTCCGGTGATGATATTTCTTCCCTTGACCTCCATTGTCCGAAGATCTGCTTCCTCACTGGCAGTTCCGATCTTGATCTTAATATTCTCAGCAGTATCCTCTCCTATAAAAAGACTGTGTTTCTCTCTCACATAATTCATGATTGCGTGATTGAAATTATCGCCTGCCACCTTCACAGAAGTTGAAACGACCACACCACCTACCGATATTACAGCTACATCTGTAGTTCCTGCACCGATATCCACAATAAGATTACCAAAAGGCTTGGTGATATCCACACCTGCACCGATCGCAGCAGCGATCGGCTCTTCCACAAGGAAAACCTCCTTCGCTCCGGACTGATACGCCGCTTCTTCCATGGCTTTACGCTCAATCTCTGTAATTCCGCTTGGAACACTGATACTGACACGTGGCTTACGGAACGCCCGCCGTCCCATCGCCTGCGCGATAAAATACTTCAGCATCTTCTCCATTACATTATAATCAACGATCACGCCTCTTCGGATTGGCCATATCACTTCCATATTGGATGTAAGATGGCTGGCCATCTGTCTGGCCTCCTCTCCGATCGCTCTGATCTTCTCTGTATCTTTATCATAAACAACCACAGATGGTTCCCTTAAAACGATTCCCTTTCCTGTGGAAAAAACCAGACTGTTTCTGGTTCCCAGATCAATTCCGATATCCTTTGCCGGCATAAATCCTCCTGCCTGCGTCTGCGATTCTGATACACTCCATGAATCCAGACAATCTACCACAGCCCTTGTGATAAGAAGCTCCGGCAAATATCTGGTAAATAATATCTGAAGTGTTACAGACTGCACAGCGCATATTATAACTTATTGTGTTGTTACGGTTCACTCCGTTCACAACAACATTCTTTTCTGTATACTTCAACTATTATATACAAAACATCGGAAATTGAAAAGAACTTTTGCGGGTTATTTCTGTTCGAGATATTTTTTGACATATTTTCCGGTGTAGGAAACAGGGCTGTCTGCAACTTCTTCCGGAGTTCCCTTGGCGATCACGGTTCCGCCTCTGTCACCGCCTTCCGGACCGATATCAATGATATAATCCGCAGTCTTGATCACATCCAGATTATGTTCAATAACTACTACTGTATTGCCGCCTTCTGACAGACGCCGCAGAATCTCGATCAGCTTATGAACATCTGCGAAATGCAGTCCTGTCGTCGGCTCATCCAGGATATAGATCGTCTTACCTGTGCTGCGCTTGCTGAGCTCTGTGGCCAGCTTGATACGCTGTGCCTCTCCTCCGGAGAGCGTTGTGGAAGGCTGTCCCAGACGGATATAGGAAAGTCCTACATCGTACAGAGTCTCGATCTTCCTTCGGATAGATGGAACATTCTCAAAGAAAGTCAGTGCCTCCTCCACAGTCATATTCAGCACATCATAAATGCTCTTGTCCTTATATTTAACCTCAAGTGTTTCTCTGTTGTAACGTTTACCCTTACATACCTCACACGGTACATACACATCTGGCAGGAAATGCATCTCGATCTTGATGATTCCGTCGCCGCTGCAGGCCTCACATCTTCCGCCCTTCACATTAAAACTGAAACGGCCTTTCTTATAGCCTTTAGCCTTGGCATCTGCTGTGGCAGCAAACAGATCACGGATCTGGTCAAAAACCCCTGTATACGTAGCCGGGTTGGAACGGGGAGTTCTTCCGATCGGAGACTGGTCAATATTGATCACCTTATCCAGCTGGTCAATTCCCAGAATGTCATCATGCTTTCCGGGGATCACTCTGGCTCTGTTCAGATCTCTTGCCAGTCTCTTATACAAGATCTCATTGACCAGGGAACTCTTGCCTGAGCCGGAGACACCGGTGATACAGGTCATCACGCCCAGCGGAATATCCACATCTATATGCTTCAGGTTATTCTCAGCAGCTCCTTTAATATGAAGAAATCCAGTCGGCTCCTTACGTACCTCAGGCACCGGAATCTTAAGTCTGCCGCTTAAATAAGCACCTGTAACAGAATTCTCATTCTTCATCAGATCCTCAGCTGTTCCCATGGCAACCAGCTGACCTCCATGCTCACCTGCACCCGGGCCGATATCGATCACACAGTCTGCCGCACACATGGTATCCTCATCATGTTCTACCACGATCAGGCTGTTTCCAAGATCACGAAGCCGCATAAGTGCTCCCAGAAGCTTGTCATTATCTCTCTGATGAAGTCCGATACTCGGCTCATCCAGAATATAAGCAACGCCCACAAGTCCGGAACCGATCTGTGTGGCAAGACGGATTCTCTGTGCCTCTCCTCCGGAAAGCGTTCCTGTGGCTCTTCCAAGAGAAAGATATTCCAGCCCTACTTCTGACAGAAATCCGACTCTCGCCCGGATCTCCTTGAGGATCTGTTTACCGATCAGCTCCTGCTGAGCAGAAAGCTTCATATCCTTCAGAAATGCAAGCAGCTTCTCCACAGACATGTTCGTTACTTCATAAATATTCTTATCTGCCACTGTTACAGCAAGTGATTCCTTCTTCAGTCGCTGTCCCTTACATGCGGTACACGGCGTGATCCGCATAAAGCTCTCATACTCCTGCTTCATGGTCTCAGAGCCAGTTTCACGGTATCTCTGCTCCACATTCCGGATCAGGCCCGGAAATGCCACATCATAGACACCTTCTCCACGCTGCCCCTTATAATACACCTTCACTGAATGACCGCCAGTTCCATGGAGCAGAATATCCTGGATCTTCTTCGGATATTCGCAGAAAGGAGTATCCAGTGAAAAATCATATTCCCGTGCCAGTGCATCCAGGATCGCTCTGGAAAAGCTTCCCTGCGTGGTGCAGGACTGCCATCCCAGAACTGCGATCGCACCTTCATTGATACTCAATTTCTTATCCGGGATCATCAGATCTACATCAAATTCCATCTTATATCCCAGACCAAGGCACTGCGGGCAGGCACCAAAAGGATTATTAAATGAAAAACTTCTCGGCTCGATCTCATCAATACTGATACCACAGTCCGGGCAGGAAAAGCTCTGGCTGAAGTTCAGAAGCTTCCCGTCCATGGTATCCACCACAAGAAGTCCGTCCGCCAGCTCCAGAACCGTCTCGATCGAATCCGAAAGGCGTTTCTCGATTCCCGGCTTCACGATCAGACGGTCCACCACGATCTCAATATTATGCTTGATATTCTTATCCAGCTTGATCTCCTCAGAAAGCTCATAAAGGTTCCCGTCGATCTGCACACGCACATAACCACTTCTTCTGGCCTGATCCAGAAGCTTGGCATGCGTTCCCTTACGGCCACGGACTACCGGTGCCAGAAGCTGAATCTTCTGACGCTCCGGAAGTGTCATGATCTGGTCTACCATCTGGTCTACTGTTTGCTTACTGATCTCACGCCCGCACTTCGGACAGTGTGGTATGCCCACCCGTGCATACAGCAGACGGAAATAATCATAGATTTCTGTTACAGTACCCACAGTAGAACGTGGATTCCGGTTGGTCGACTTCTGATCAATGGAGATGGCAGGCGGAAGTCCCTCGATACTCTCCACATCCGGCTTCTCCATCTGTCCCAGGAACTGCCTCGCATAGGAAGAAAGTGATTCCATATATCGTCTCTGTCCCTCTGCATAAATGGTATCAAAAGCCAGGGACGACTTACCGGAACCACTGAGCCCAGTAAGGACTACAAACTGATCTCTGGGAATATCCACACTGAGATTCTTAAGGTTATTCTCATTCGCTCCACGTATTCTGATAAAACGCTTCTTATCTTTAATCTCTGCTGACACTTCTGCCTCCTGCTCTATCCGGGTCATATGCTACATGTCCCGCTGTGATCTGCCCTATTTCAGGCGTATATTATAATGCTTCTCTATCTCATACTTCGTAGATATCTTATCTTTTTTACAGTATACAATCAGAACATCCGTTCGTCAAGTTGAAAAATTCGACATATTTTTTACAGCAGGAAATCCGCCATCACTCCGTTACTCACGTGAATTCCCTTACGCGTCAGAAATACTTTGCCGTCTTTTTTCTCAAGCATGCCGATTGAAAGATGTTTTTTCAGCACATCCCCGTAAATGCTTTCCATATTTTTCCCGAAATATTCCTCAAACGCCTGAAAAGATACGCCCTCCGCCATACGAAGCCCCAGAAACATAAATTCCGCCATCTCATCCGCCTCGCCAAGTGTCTCCAAATTGCAGCGAATCTTCTCCGGAAAAGCACTGTTTCTGATATAATCCTCCATGCGATCCGTATTGGAAAACCGCACATGATCCAGAAGTGAAGAAGCTCCAAGTCCCAGCCCCAGATAATCAGTTCTCTGCCAGTAACCCTTATTGTGCCGGCACTCCAGATCTTTTTTTGCATAGTTAGAGATCTCATACTGATGAAATCCGAATTCTCCCAGAACAGCAGCCGTATCCTCATACATCCGGTACTCTGTATCCTCGTCCGGCAGTTTCAGATCTTTTTCCCAGAAAGGAGTTCCCTCTTCCACAATCAGGCTGTAAGCGGAGATATGCTCCGGCGAAAGCTCTGCCACTGTGCGGAGATTGTGGATCCAGCCCTCATAAGTCTGTTCCGGGATCGCGCTCATCAGATCGATATTAATATTGGAAAATCCCGCTTCCCTTGCCAGAGAAAAACTCTCCAGAAAATCCTCCCACGTATGAATACGTCCCAGAAGCTTCAACTCCCGGTTCTGCGGCGACTGCAATCCCAGACTCAGACGGTTGATCCCATGTGCCAGGTATTCCTGAAGCTTTTCTTTATATAAAGTCCCCGGATTCGCTTCGATCGTGATCTCAGCATCCGGGGCCATAAAAAACTTATTTCTGATCTGATCCAGAACTGCTCCCACAAGAGCAGGATCCGGCACGGAAGGAGTTCCTCCGCCAATAAAAACTGTAGTGATCTCTCTGTCCGAAAAATCGGACACTGCAGAGATCTCACGCTGCAGTGCTCGAAAATATTCCATCTGCCGCTCTTTTCCCGCAGGACCCGAGAGAAAATCACAGTAATCGCATTTTTTCACGCAAAAAGGAATATGGATATAAAGCTCCAGAGGCTTTTTTGCCCTATTCTCCATCCGTATCTCCCTCTCCTGTATCGCTGTTGTCTGCCCCAGTATCGTCAGAACCGCTATTATCACTTCCGGAATCTGCCTCGGCAGTATCCGATGCCCCTGCAGGTGTTGGTGTCACGGCATCCGCGCCCAGTGACTTTCCGCCATTTTCAGCCAGATACTCGTTTACCATGGTCAGATTTCCATTCGTTGTCACCGCGTCCGGATCTACCGTCTTCGGATCTGGTGTAACGGTGGGCTCCGGTGCCGTGCTGATCTTGATCACACTGTCCGCTGCATCTGTTTTTTTCTTTGAACCGCATCCGGTGAGCAGAGCTCCTGATATAGCCAGAAGTCCTGCTGCCAGAAACAGTCTTTTTATATTTTTTTCCAAAAAGTCATCTCCTATTTGTCATCCAGCTTCAGAACACTCATGAAAGCTTTCTGCGGGATCTCAACGTTACCTACCTGGCGCATACGCTTCTTACCCTCTTTCTGTTTCTCAAGAAGCTTTTTCTTACGGGAAATATCACCACCATAGCACTTGGCAAGCACATCCTTACGCATAGCCCGTACCGTCTCTCTTGCAATAACCTTGCTTCCGATGGCTGCCTGGATCGGGATTTCAAAAAGCTGTCTCGGAATTTCATCCTTCAGCTTCTCGCACATTTTTCTGCCACGCTCATAGGCTGTATCTGCATGTACAATAAAGGAAAGTGCATCCACCTCTTCCTTATTTACCAGAATATCCAGCTTCACAAGCTCACTTCTCTCATAGCCATCCAGCTCATAATCCAGGGAAGCATATCCTCTGGAACGGGATTTCAGCGCGTCAAAAAAATCGTAGATGATCTCATTCAGCGGAAGTCTGTATTTCAGAAGTGCACGTGTTTCTTCCATATATTCCATGCCCTCGTACTGGCCACGTCTCTCCTGGCAGAGATCCATGATCGCACCGATAAATTCTGTTGTCACCATGATCTCAGCCTTAACCATCGGCTCTTCCATATATTCGATCTCAGACGGATCCGGAAGGTTGGTCGGGTTCGTCAGCTCGATCACTTCGCCGTTTGTCTTGTATACTTTATAGATAACACTTGGTGCAGTCGTTACCAGATCAAGGTTGTACTCTCTTTCCAGACGCTCCTGGATGATCTCCAGATGAAGAAGTCCTAGAAAACCGCAGCGGAAACCAAAGCCCAGTGCAACCGATGTCTCCGGCTCATAGTAAAGGGACGCATCATTCAACTGAAGCTTCTCCAGGGCATCACGAAGATCACCGTACTTGGCACCATCTGCCGGATAAAGACCGCAGTAAACCATTGGATTAACCTTCTTATATCCGGGAAGTGCCTCTGCACACGGATTCTCTGCATCTGTTACCGTATCACCTACACGGGTATCACGGACATTTTTGATACTGGCTGTGATATATCCAACCATACCTGCTGTCAGCTCATCACATGGAATAAACTGGCCTGCGCCAAAATATCCCACCTCAACGACCTCGGTGGTAAAGCCGGTCGCCATCATGTGGATCTTTGTACCTTTTTTCACACGGCCGTCCTTGATTCGGCAGAATACGATAACCCCCTTATACGGATCATAAACCGAGTCAAAGATCAGTGCTTTCAGCGGTGCATCCACATCGCCCTGTGGTGCCGGAACCTTATTTACGATCTGCTCCAGAACCTGATCTACATTTAAGCCGGTCTTTGCAGAGATCTGCGGTGCATCCTGTGCCTCAATTCCGATCACATCCTCGATCTCATTGATAACACGCTCCGGATCCGCACTGGGAAGGTCGATCTTGTTAATGACCGGAACCACATCCAGGTCATGATCCAGTGCCATATATACATTGGCAAGGGTCTGTGCCTCTATACCCTGTGCAGCATCCACAACAAGGATCGCGCCGTCACAGGCTGCCAGACTTCGGGAAACCTCATAGTTAAAATCTACATGTCCGGGAGTATCGATCAGGTTAAAAATATACTCATTTCCATCCTTGGCCTTGTATACAATACGAACCGCCTGGGATTTGATGGTAATTCCACGCTCTCTCTCAAGCTCCATATTATCAAGAACCTGTGCCTGCATCTCCCTCTCTGTGAGAAGCCCGGTCATCTCGATGATACGGTCTGCAAGAGTCGATTTTCCGTGGTCAATATGTGCAATGATACAAAAATTTCGAATTTTACTCTGGTCTATCATTCAGGAAATCCTCCTTAAGTTTCTCTTGTTGCAGGCAAAAAAGCATATTTTGCCATACTTCTTTTTATCATATCATATTTTATCCGTTTTTGTCACTGCCTTTCAGCACTCTGTTTAAGATATCTGCAAAAGGTTCCATGGCATTTCGGACTTCCTGAACTGTATTGGTCTGTGCTCCGGCTTCCAGGAGAAGTGCCCTGGGCTTTAAATGGAGATTATAGCGTAGCCCTGCCAGATAGATTCCCCTGTAAAACTGCGGATAGTACTGCGCTGCCTGGTATTCCAGCTGGAAAGAAAATGCCAGGTTATCTTCTATGTAAGGGTTTGGCAGGTAACTGACCGCGCCCTGACTGACTGTATAGCTCAACCCATTATAAAAAAGGATCTGCGCTGTTGGCTTTCCGTCGATCTCCGTCACCAGATGACGGTCATCCGGCACGCCATCCCTGTGAAGATCAATGACAACTTCAACTGTAGGATTCTCCTCCAGAACCTTTTCTATGGAAGCTCTTGCATAATCGTAGGCTTTGCTCCGGTCCAGCTGCCCGCCCATCAGATCAAAAGCATCTGTCACATGGATCACCTTGTAACCGTAATCCTTCTCCAGAAGCTCCGTTAGATAATTCCCCACTCCCACGATCGTATCCTCCACCTCACCTTCCCTGGAATCCGAAAAAGTTTCCTGGGAATGGGTGTGATAGATCAGGATCTGTGGTACTTTTCCGTCCTGTTTTATGGACAGATCCTTTTTCAAAAACCTTGTCCCGCTGATCTGCCCTGCATTCGTCACCGTATTGGAATCCAGAATAAAAAACTGATTCATTACATAATCAAAATCCGCAAGTTTTGCCGGGGACAGATCAATCTGTGGATGCGCCACAGTCTCCTTGCTGTCTGCGGCTGATTTTGTTCCGGGCGTTTCTGGCGACTGCTTCTCTGTCTTTCCTTTTAACTGTTCTGTATCCGTTTCTTCTGATTTTCCCTGCCCATTTTGTTCTTTTCCTGTTACCGGCTGTTTCTTTTCAGTTTCTGTTTCATTTTGCACCTGACGATCTGCACTTTCTTCCTTCTCAGCCTCCCGAACCTCCGCCAGAAGCAGTTCCTCCTGTTCTTTTTTGTTCTCCGCCTGGACTTCCTCCCCAAGATGCTCTGCATTTTTTTCCTGCAAAAGCATCTCCGTTTCCAGATCCCTGCCCTTTTCCTCCTGCAAAGCCTTCTTTTCCAGAAAGCAGTACAGCGGCAGCTGCCTGTATATCTCTCCATGCCTGAAAAAATCTCCCGGAAGCGCGGCCACAACACAAAGAAAGACCAGGCTTAACACCACGCAGAATGCTCTCTGGATATTCGTCACCCACGATCACCTCTTATGGTATTTTATGACATGTCCTCTCTGATTAGACTATCGGAAAATGCCATGTTCAGCCCCTCTGAGATTGTAAAACTTAAGTATTTTACCGTCTCATCCACATCTTTTGGGGTCACAAACATGGTATAAAGCTTCGGCGAGATCATCTCCTCCAGAAATTCCTTCTGTTCCTCTTCCTCCAGCGCATCCAGAAGACTTGCCATGGAATCGTGGACGATCGTCGCCGCATCTACCACCGTCGGCACACCGATCCCGATCACCCGCACCGAAAGATTCTCCTCGTTCAGTCCTTCTCTGTGATTTCCCACCCCGGAGCCAGGGCTGATCCCGGTATCTGTGATCTGGATCGTCCGGTTCAGCCTTGCTGTGCTTCTGGCAGCCAGCGCATCGACGGCGATCACCACATCCGGCTTTGTTTCTGAGACAACTCCCTGCACGATCTCCAGTGTTTCCATTCCGGTCTGCGCCATCACCCCCGGCGAGATTCCGCTGATCTGGTGCATTTTGGTGTGGCAATTCCCCTTCAGACCATACTCCCGGATCACATGCCTTGTCATATGAAGATTTCCCACCGTGCGCGGGCCAAGAGAATCTGCTGTGATCTCCTGATTTCCAAGTCCTACCACCAGAACAGACTGCTGTTGCCCGAAATCGATCAGCTCCCGCAGATGATGTGCCACCTCCTCTGCAATCTCCCGGTGATAATCCTCATCCGGTACCGAAAGATCCGGCGCTTCAATGGTAATGTAGGTTCCCTGCGGTTTTCCCATCGTCTTCGCTCCATTTTCCGTTGTGATTCGGACCACAGTCGTCCGCACATCCTTCTCCTCATCGTATTTTTCCCGGATCTCCACTCCCCGCACTTCCACGTTCTCTTCCTGGAAACGTTCCGTTGCCTCCAATGCCAGATCCGTCCTGATCCTGGTTCTTCCTGCCATACTCTCTCATCCTCTTTTTTCTGTAAATTTGCACTTTCTCTGCGTTCCATTATGATCCGCAGAATTTTCTGCTTTTTCTCAGTCTATTTTTCCCTGTTTTCCCATAAATATGTATTCTTTTTCCCGTCATCCACAGCATCTTGTATTTTTTCGTAATTTTTTTGTAATTTTTTCCGAAAAACATCTTGACATTATTGACTGTATGTAATAATATATATAAGCATGTTTCATAGGAGCGCCCGTGTCTGTTCCTGTGAATGTAATTTTATTATTATATTTTAGGAATCGGAGGTGTACGAATTGGCTAACATTAAATCCGCAAAGAAGAGAATCTTAGTTAACAGAACTAAGGCTGCAAGAAACAAAGCAATCCGTTCTGCAGTTAAGACTTCCATCAAGAAAGTTGAGACAGCAGTTGAGAATAAGGATAAGGCAGCTGCAGAGGTTGCTCTTAAGGACGCAATCTCCACAATCAGCAAAGCTACATCCAAGGGCGTTTATCACAAAAATAACTGCGCCAGAAAAATTTCCCGTCTTTCCAAAGCTGTCAACAGCATTGCGTAATAGACCAGGGACATTTTAGTTATAAGCTTATAAGTAAAAGGAAGACAGTCGAACCGTCAGCGACTGTCTTTTTTCTATTTCCGGATATTTTTATTCTTGATTGAAAGGAGTTTTTGTATGACCCGGCATCCCTTCCCCTACAGTCTGATCCGCAGTAACCGCAAAACTCTGGCTATCCAGGTCAGCACTACCGGCCAGGTTACTGTACGCGCGCCACGCACAATGTCCGATTCCACGATTGATGCTTTTCTCACACAGAAAGAAAGCTGGATTTTAAAGCATCTCTCCCATGCAACACCTGAGTCATCTTCCGAGACTCCGAAAAATCCGCCTCTTTCCGATTTCCGCCGCAGCTATTATATGGAATCTGCCCGAAAAATATTCAAAAGAAAAACCGCAGTATACGCCGGAAAAATGGGCGTAACCTACGGCCGTATCACCATCCGCGAGCAGAAGACCCGCTGGGGAAGCTGTACCAGTGAAGGAAATCTGAATTTCAACTGGCGTCTGATCTTCGCTCCGGAAAAGGTTCTTGATTATGTTGTCATTCACGAGCTGGCACACCGGAAGGAAATGAACCACTCTCCGGCTTTTTATGCTGTGGTAGCCTCTGTCATGCCGGAATACAAAACTTACGAAAAATGGCTCAAAGACAACGGGCGTTCCCTGTGGCAGAATCCGTAACAGCTCGTCAGGTGGATACTCCCAGTCCGCTTCCGTTGCCTGCTCTTTTTTACGCGCTCCTGCTCTGTGCCGAGCTGTACTTCACGATCAGAAGCTCCACACTGAGCACATCTCCAAGTGTACCAGTCTTCACCGCTTCCTCCGCATCCACGAAATCACGCACTGCATTCTCAAGCTCTTCCACTGTGTACGATCTGGCACAGGCAGCCAGGTTTCGCACAACAAAAGACGGCACACCGAGCTTGGAAGCGATCTCCGTCTGGGAAAGTCCCTCTCCCGAAAGCTTCTTCGTCAGGCAGATCTGACGGAACTGTTTTGCCAGAAGAAACAGGATTCGCATGGGCGGCTCCCTCAGCGTCAGAAGATCATAGTACAGATCCAGTGCCCGTTTCTGGTTCTTCTCGGTTACTGCCCGCACCATATCAAAGATCTTATTGGTTGTCTGTGTCGTGCAGACAGCCTGGATATCCTCTCTGGCCACAATCTCCCTTCCCTCTGTATAGGAGATTAGTTTTTCCAGCTCCATCCTCAAATTCCCCATATCGGTTCCTGTCATGGACAAAAGCAGC
This sequence comes from Blautia aquisgranensis, assembly GCF_040096615.1. NCBI lineage: Bacteria > Bacillati > Bacillota > Clostridia > Lachnospirales > Lachnospiraceae > Blautia > Blautia aquisgranensis. The sequence goes on along the minus strand of NZ_JBBMEJ010000011.1, from coordinate 53,681 downwards.
TCCACATCCCTCTGGGTGATCTTCCTGCCGTTTTTTCCAAGAATTCCGGCAGCCCAGCGCATCAGTGTCTTCTCATCCTGCTGTTTAAACTCCCCGATGCTTCCGCAGGCTTTCACCGCCTTGTACATGCGGCTTCGCTTATCCACCTCAGACTCGCAGAATACAAGATACAGATAATCCGGAAGCGCTTTCATATAGTCCGCCAGTTCCTCACATTTATTCTTAAAAAATCCTGTGTCCTCCAAAAGAACCACTCTGCGCTCCGCAAAAAATGGCATGGTATCAAAAAGGCTGATCAGTTCCCTGATATCAATCCCTTTCCCTTCATATTTCGCAAAGTTCATGGTATCGTCATCCGGATTCAGAGCCTTCACAAGATTTCTCTTATACTGCTGTTTCAGATAAGCTTCCTCTCCATAGAGAAGATACACCTGCTTAAAATTTCCTGATCTGATGTCTTCCTGAATATTTTTCACGCTTCATTTCCCCTGTCCTTTTTCTCTGTCTCTCAGTTTAAACGACACCTCCGAAAAAAGCAACACCCTGGCAAAAATTTGACTTTCCTGCAGATTCATGGTACTGTAGACGGGTACATATTCCGGCAGAACCATTTTCTGCCAGGTAAATATGTGGAAGGGAGTGTTCCATTATGGAGAAAAAAAGAAACAACAGAGCCACAAATAACCTGAAGAGCGCAACCACAAAAGCCAAGGCTACTGTTAAATCAACTGTAGAAAAAATCGAAAAAACACCTGCAGCTGAGAAAACTGTAAAAGCAGTAAAGAAAGCAACCGAGACCGTAGCAGCCAAGGCACCGGAAGTAGTAGAAGAAGTAAAAAATACTGTAAAGAGCCATAAGATCAGCGGCATCACACTTGAAATTTTTGAGACATCCATCACAGTTGCAGACCTCGAGACAGCTGTTAAGAAAGATGCAGAAGCAAAAGGCCTGAAAGGTAAAGAGCTCCACATCTATGTAAATGCAGAAGAAAGAGCAGCTTACTATACTGCAGACGGAGAAGGTTCCGACGATTACAAGATCGATCTGACCACTCTGTAATTTTTTTGCGGAATATTTTCCGCCGTACTATCATATGATAACGTAAAAGAGGGACTGCCACGGCAGCCCCTCTTTTACGTTGTTTTTATCCTACCGGATCTTCTTGATCCAGTCCCTGGAGCAGCCCACTGCGGCTCTCCAGCCTTTCAGCATGGTACCGCGCTTCTCCTCATCAATTTCCGTCTGGAAAATACGGTCAACCTTTCGACTCTCCAGAACCGCCTCTCTGCTTTCCCAGAATCCAACTGCAAGACCTGCCAGATATGCGGCTCCCAGTGCAGTTGTCTCAATGCATTCCGGCCGTTCTACCGCCACATTGCTGATATCTGCCTGGATCTGCAGAAGAAGATTGTTCGCGCTTGCACCACCGTCTACACGGAGCACAGCGATCTCACTTCCTGCGTCCTCCTTCATGGCTTCAAGCACATCATTCACCTGATATGCCAGCGATTCCAGCGTTGCGCGCACAATATGGTATTTATTTACGCCACGTGTCAGACCTACGATGGTTCCACGTGCATACTGATCCCAATACGGTGCACCAAGTCCTGTAAAAGCAGGCACCACATAACAGCCGTTGGCATCCGGCACCTTACCTGCAAAATACTCCGTATCCGAAGCGGAATCTACCAGATGAAGCTCGTCCCGAAGCCACTGGATCGCTGCACCGGCCACAAAAACCGAGCCCTCCAGAACGTAGGTCACTTTACCGTTAAGACCCCATCCAATGGTCGTTACAAGTCCGTTATCTGAGAACACCGGCTTATCGCCTGCGTTCATCAGAAGAAAGCCACCTGTTCCATATGTATTCTTCGTCTCACCTTTTTCAAAGCAGGCCTGTCCGAACAGCGCTGCCTGCTGATCTCCGGCAGCACCGGCCACCGGTATCCTTCCGCCGAAAAATGCCGGATCTGTTTCCCCGTAGATCTCACTGGATTCTTTTACCTGGGGAAGCATACACTTCGGAATCCCCAGCTCCTCCAGGATCTCATCATCCCACTCCAGTGTATTGATGTTAAACATCATGGTTCTGGACGCATTGGAATAATCGGTCACATGGACAGCTCCTCTTGTCAGCTTCCAGATCAGCCATGTTTCAACAGTACCGAACAGAAGCTCTCCCCGCTCTGCCCGCTCTCTGGCACCTTCCACATTATCCAGGATCCATTTCACCTTGGTTGCAGAAAAATAAGCATCAATGACAAGTCCTGTTTTCTGACGGAATTTTTCCTCCAGACCTTTTTCCTTCAGGCTGTCACAATATTCTGCTGTTCTTCTGCACTGCCACACGATGGCATGATACACAGGCTGACCGGTATTTTTGTCCCAGACGATGGTTGTCTCTCTCTGATTCGTGATACCGATCGCCGCGATATCCTCTGCTGTGGCTTCAATCTGATTCATTGCCTCTCTGGCAACGGAAAGCTGAGTCGACCAGATCTCACCTGCATCGTGCTCCACCCAGCCCGGTTTCGGAAAATGCTGGACAAATTCCTTCTGTGCCACACTGCAGATCTGTCCGTTTTCGTCAAACAGAATACAGCGGTTGCTGGTAGTTCCGGAATCCAGCGCCATAATATATTTTGCCATAAAAACTCCTCCAATACGTTTCTTGTTTTTCTACAGCTCCCATACGTGCTGATTCGTAGTGGAAACTGCGGCAGCTCCTGCCCCAAGTGCTCCCATTACGTCCTCTTTATCTGAGATCAGCCCACCTGCAATCACAGGAACACGGCTAATCCGGCTGATCTTTTTCAGGATCTTCGGCATCAGTCCCGGCAGAACCTCCACCACATCTGGCAGTTCATGCTGGTTTCCCAGATTTTCAATGTTCTTAACAGCCATGGAATCAATAAGAAAAAACCTCATAACTGTATACATTCCAAGCTTTTTTGCTCGTCCTATCATGGATGTCTTCGTAGAAATGATCCCATCTGCGTGTACATCCTCATGAATATAATCTACTGAGATTTCTTTGGAACTTAAACCTGTGATCAGATCAATATGTACCATGGCGATCTTTCCGGCCTGATGGATCCGCTCTACAATTTTTCCGATGGAACGGATATCTCCAAAAAGAACGAAGACCACTGTAAGCTCTTCTCTGCCAAGGCAGCTTTTAAGTCCCTGCTCGTCCTTCACAGCTGCTATGATCGGATTCGCCTCGATCGCATCCAGAAATTTTCTGTTCATCTGTTTACCTCCGGGTATTGATACAACAATTCTTATCTATTGTATCAGTTTCCTGCTGCAAAGACCAGACAGAATATTTGCAAACCTTCTTCTACACCCCATAATAATCCGCCAGACTTACTCTTCGTCTGCTACTTCTCTTCCTCTGTCCGGATAATTGGTTATGATCGAACTTACACCCCATTTTTTCATTCTTCTCATATCCTCTTTTTCGTTTACTGTCCAGACATTCACGCCAACACCATTCTGGGAGCAGCTGCGTACATGCTCTTCCTTCAGATAATCCATGTTCGGATGATAATACTGCACATCACAGGTTCTCGCATAAACACCGGCATTTTCCACACATCTTTCCACCAGAAAACCACCTGCGATCGTATCGTCATTCTGTCTGCAGAGCACGATCGAAGCATTGTTAAAAGAAGAAAGGATGATCCGGTCCTCCAGACCATACTCACAGATCATATCCATGACCATGCGCTCCATGCCGCCATAATAGTAAACACTGTTTTTCAGCTCGATATTTGTGATCAGATTTTCTTCCTCTGCCATCCACTCCAGATATTCCCGAAGAGACGTCACTTCAAGCTGTCCGAATTTTCCCCCGAATTTATCCGGATAGCTGCAGTCCAGGCGGCGGATCTCATCAAAGGTCAGATCATAAACATATCCGCTTCCGTCTGTTGTACGGTCAACTTTTTCATCATGCATGATCACCGGCACAAGATCACGGGTCAGCTGCACATCCAGCTCGATTCCGTCACAGCCGGCCTCCACAGCCTTCTGAAACGCCAGCATTGTATTCTCCGGATACTCCCCGCTGAAACCACGATGTCCAAATACTCTCATTTTGTTTTCCTCCAATTTCACACAATACTATTTTTATTTATATCTGATTCCATGCCTTTCAGGCTTCCGCATTCACATTTGCAGTGGCGATCACATTCACTCCCGTACCCGCCACATTTTCCAGAACTACATCTCCGATCTTCACCGGGGCTTCCACACATACATCACGAAGCGCTCCGACACATGCAAAAATTTTTCCTTTCGGGATATCCTTCGCGGTTTTTACAGATACCACCGGCATGCTGCCGTCTTTCACACGGACCGTTGAAGTCACGATCCTGGTTGGGTCTTTCACTTCCTTTGCCGCATATTCCGCACCCTTTTTACAGGTATTTCCTGTGACAGAGACAACCTCTTCTCCATTCATTTCCACTTCTATGGCACAACCCATCGGACACCCGATACAAGTCAGATTTCGTTTTTCCATTTTATCATTCCTCCACCCGGATCACAAGCTTATGATCTTTCTCATTCTGTTTTCCTTCCAGGATCGAAAGCAGCTGTTCTTTTTTCAGTTTGATCTGTTCCATCTCTCCAGGTGCTGCCACCTGTTTTTTTCTGGAAAATACCCGTTCCCCGTCCAGATATGCGCGGATATAACAGTTTTTATACACGGCACCAACACGGAAACGTACCAGCTGTTCGTCCGCCATATGGGACAGACGGATTTCTGACGGTACGGTGTAACGGACACCATTTTCCGGGTTAAGTTTAACCTTCCAGTCCCCACTGTCATCCTTTTTCTCTCCTGCCATTACATAATCAGCCGCATTTTTTCCGGCATTGGCAGCTTCCTCTGATACGAAATCCACCAGGTCATGTACATGAAGAACATTTCCGCAGGCAAAAATCCCCTCCACGTTCGTCTCCAGGCTTTCGTTTACCACAGGTCCAGAGGTCACACTGCTCAGCTCCACGCCAGCCTGTCCGGAAAGCTCATTCTCCGGGATCAGTCCCACAGAAAGAAGCAGCGTATCACACTCATAAAATTCCTCGGTACCCGGGATCGGTCTCCGGTTCTCATCCACCTGTGCAAGAGTGATTCCTTCCACCCTCTCTTTTCCTTTTATGTCAACCACTGTATGACTCAGCTTCAACGGAATCCCGAAATCATCCAGGCACTGTACAATATTACGCTTCAGGCCGCCGGAATACGGCATCAGCTCTGCCACTACCTTCACCTCTGCGCCTTCCAGAGTCATACGTCTGGCCATGATCAGCCCGATATCACCAGAACCAAGGATCACTACTTTTTTTCCTGGCATAAAACCTTCCCTGTTTACCAGGCGCTGTGCGGTTCCCGCGGAATAAATACCAGCCGGACGGTAGCCCGGAATGTTCAGTGCGCCTCGCGGACGTTCTCTGCATCCCATGGCAAGAATCACTGATTTCGCCTGGATCTGATACATTCCGTCCTCACGGCTCATGGCTGTGACCACTTTTTCCGGACTGATATCCATAACCATAGTGTTCAGTCTGTACTCGATTTTCTGTTCTTCAACCCTCTGTATAAAACGCGCTGCATACTCCGGTCCTGTCAGCTCCTCCTGGAAGGTATGAAGCCCGAAACCGTTATGGATACACTGATTCAGGATTCCTCCAAGCTCTTTATCTCTCTCCAGAATCAGAATACTTTCTGCTCCCTCGGCTTTTGCAGCAAGAGCTGCTGCCAGTCCTGCCGGACCTCCGCCGATGATCACGATATCTTTTTTTGTCATAACCTGCTCACTCATGGTCAGCACCCTCCTCTGCAAGATTTTTGTTGGTTCCCTCGATCAGCTTCGACTCTCCTCCGGCTTTGGTGATCTCCTCCATCGGGATTCCAAGCTCCCTGTGAAGGATCTCCATGGTTTTCGGAGAGCAGAATCCTGCCTGGCATCTGCCCATTCCGGCTCTTGTACGGCGTTTCACACCATCCAGGGATTTTGCACCCAGCGGTCTTCGGATCGCATCCAGAATCTCTCCTTCTGAGATCATCTCGCATCTGCAGATGATATTTCCATATGCAGGCTCTTTTTTTATGAGTTCGTTTCTTTCTTCCAGAGAAAGTGCCGCTGGATTTTTGATTCCCTTTCTTACAGGATCAAAATCCGGATTCTCCTCAGGCTGAAGCTTCTCTTTTATGATCTCTGCGATTCTCGCTCCGATTGCCGGTGAACTGGTAAGTCCCGGTGACGCGATTCCCGCGCAGTCAATAAAGCCCGGTGCATCCTCTGCCTCGCCGATCACGAAATCCATTCCATCCTCAACAGCACGAAGTCCTGCAAAGCTTGTGATCACCTTTCGAAACGGAATGTCCTTTACTGTGTACTGTGATTTTTCCCGTACCTCTCCAAGACCTTCCGCAGTTGTATTCACACCTTCTTTGTCCTCCAGATCCGTAGCCGTCGGTCCAACCAGAAGGTTTCCATGGGCAGTCTGTGTTACCAGAACACCTTTTCCAAATTTATTCGGAAGAGCAAATATCGTAGCATTTACATGCTTTCCTGCGCTTTTATCCAGCAGCATGTATTCACCCTTTCTGGGAGTGATGTGCAGTTTCTTTTCACTTACCATGTTATGAAAAACATCGGCATAAACACCGGCTGCATTTACGATATATTTTGTCTCATAAGTTCCCTTAGAAGTCTCAATGGAAAAACCATTCTCCAGCTTCCGGATATTTTTTACTTCTGTATCAAACTTAAATTCCACGCCATTGGTGAAGGCATTTTCTGCCATGGCAATGTTCAGTCCGAACGGACATACGATTCCGGCTGTCGGCGCATAGAGCGCTGCGTTCACCTCATCGGACAGATTCGGCTCCATTTCGTGAACTTCCTCCCTGTTAAGGATGCGAAGTCCTTTTACCCCGTTCTTCACACCTCTCTCATAGAGCTTCTGTAAGGCTTGCGGACCTTCCTCTGTTGTGCTGACAGTCAGGGAACCTGTATTCTTATACGCAAAATCCAGCTCCTTTGAAAGTACCTCCATCTGCTCACAGCCCTTTACATTCAGCTCAGCCATCAGGCTTCCCGGCTCTGCATCGTATCCGGAATGAACGATTCCGCTGTTCGCCTTGGAGGTTCCGCAGCACACATCCTCATCCCGCTCCAGAACACAGATATTCAGTTTGTATCTGGACAGCTCTCTGGCTGCTGCCGCCCCGGAAACACCTGCTCCGATAATGATCACATCATACATATATGTATATCTCCTTTCCTATCTGACGGATATCTTCATGTCGTAAAAAAATGTTTCATGCACCATTTAAGCACAAAAATAACCGACATAAAAACACACGTATCCATGTGTTTTCATGCCGGTCTCTGTTCTCAATGGCATCGTCTGTATTCAACAAGCTGAATCAGAACTCTTCTTCATTTTTTTATAATTATAGCAGACCGTTTCGTCTGTTACAAGTGCGTTTGTGTAAAATATGCTTCCAATTATTTAACACATCTGTTACTTACGCCCGTCTTCTCCTGAACCAGGAGATCAGATACAGCACAATAAAAAATGTGATGACAAACGGCGCAACTGCCACCAGAACCGTTGCCAGAAGCACGATGATCAGAACTGCAATGGCTATGACGATCGCCTTTCCGTACCAGGTGCTTAAGTCCAGTTTGAAGCTGTGGTGCTTCACAGCTGACTCTCCGCCTCTGTTTCCTGCATAATCATCCGATCCATAGCTCTCTTCCGCATATCCGGACTCATCGTAAACTTCGGTTCCGTCATCTGTATCGATCAGTGTCCTGGCGATCAGCCGGGGATCTCCAAGCTCTTTAAGGACATCTGCCTCACTGCGTCCGCTTCGGACCTGGGACTGAATGTAATCTTCATAATACCGTACATGTGCGGCCGCCTTACCCTGCGCCATCTGCCCAGACAGCTGCCCTCTCAGAATTTCCAGAAACTCTCTTCTGCTCATATATCCGATCAAACCTCTCTTTATATATCCTATAATAAATTTATTATAGCATACACACCCGGAATAAATCAGAAACAAACCATAAAATTTTGATTAAAAAATCAAAACCCTGACCGTAACTATTTATCCCACATGTACTGCGCCTGTGCTGCGGATATTCATCGGATAGACATTGGATCTTCCTACATACTCAGACATGTAATCCACATACGCATCTGCATCCTTGATCGGCAGTACACACATGATAACTCCGGCAAAACCGCCGCCATGTACTCTGCAGATACCTGCACCGATCTTATTCAGGAACAGTTTCGTAAGTGCAAGGCTTACTGTGATCTTCTGCTCCTTGCAGTTCTGAAGGGAATAGCAGTTCTGCAGCCACTCCCAGGAAGAGTTTCCTGACTCTTCAAGCAGGCGTAAAAATTCCTCGCCGTCTTTATTTTCAACCGCTTTTACCGCATCTGCAACACGGCGGTTTTCTTCATAGAAATGCATGGCACGAAGGATCGCACGGTCATTGTTGATGTCCTTCACATGAGCCAGAAGATTCTCCATGTTGGATTCGCAGAGAAGCTCCACGCCCATGGCTTTTGCTGCCTCTCTCATTTCCATAGGGATTGAAGAATACTCCTCGCTGAGATCCGCATGGCCTTTTCCTGTGTTTACGATCACAAGACGGTATCCCATATCCTCGAAGGAAAAAGCGATCTTCTCACAGCTGATGTTCTCTTTGTCTGAGAAATCAAGAAGGATCGGGCCTCCGGCAGCACATGCCATCTGATCCATCAGTCCGGAAGCTTTTTTCCAGTAAACATTCTCTGCATACTGACCGGCTCTTGCATACTCACCGTACTCCAGTTTATTGTCATTGAAGAAATAATTGGTGATCGCACACACAAGCATCTCAAAAGATGCAGAAGAACTTACACCGGCTGCTGCGATAACTTTCGTGGAAACGTAAGCATCAAAACCGCCTGTGGCATAGCCTTTTTTCTTCATGTATTCCATGATACCTGCAACAAGAGCGTCCGTGCCTTTTGTGTAGGTTTCCGGGCTCAGCTTGTCAAGATCTACTATAACCTCCTGGCGATAGCCCTCGCTGATCATATGGATCACATTGGTTCCGTTTGGATAAGCAGCACCGATCGTATCCAGGTCGATACTTGCCGCAATGATCTGTCCTCCATTGTGGTCTACGTGGTTTCCGATGATCTCGGTACGTCCCGGTGCAGTAAAGAACTCTGCCTTGTCATGATGATATTTCTTCTGGAAATTCACTGCAAGGTTGGTGTATCTCGCACTGCTCTCTGTAGTTTCTCCATAGATTTTTTTCAGCAGGTCTGCTGCTGGAATTTCGATCGTTGCCATTTTTATATCCTCCTGTTTTCTGCAATCATATGCGCTTTATTTCCGCTTCTTTTCGTTCTTTGTTTTCGGTATCTTTATTATAGCAGTCCTATGCTTTCTTTCCATAACGATTTTGCGTAAAAACAGTATTATTTTGTGGTCTGTACCGGTTTTCCTGGCTCCAGGACATATTTCTTTCCACCGTAGACCAGTGTTCCACCTGCCACAGAGCTCTCCACGGTCAGCATCTTTTCATCCCACTTCACGGAAACAAGCCCGCCCTTTACCGGGAAGGTACAGTTCATAGTCTCAAAAGTCTCTGTTTCCGGTTTTACAACGAAGCTCTTATATGCAGTATCGGCAAGAGAAATTCCTGCAAAATATCTTCCAAGAAGATAGATCGGGCTTGCGGCCCACGCATGGCAGAAGCTTTTTCCAAAAGGATCTCCGTACATTTCGTACTGCTCTTCCGGTTTCTTCTCCGGGTCAAACTCCTCCCAGAAGGTTACGGCACCCTGGGAAAGCATGCCGCCCCAGTAACTCTCCATCATGGCTTTCACTGCCCCGAATCTTCCCATGGCACACATTGCCTCAAGCTCATAGAACTTGAAATATGGGGTTGTGATCTGCGGAATCTCATCATTTTCGATCACATTTTTCATAAGAAGTTCCTTGCGCTCATCATCTGCAAAACCAAAGAGAATGGCAAAAATATTAGCGTGGCGTGTCACGCTATTTTTTCCGGAAGAGAAGCTGTCGATATATGCGCCTTTCTCTTCGTTCCAGTAGAATTTCTCGATCTGCGCGGTCAGTGCCTCATATTTTTTCTCCCAGGCAGAACCGTCACCCTTGACCAGCTCGTCAGCCTGTGCCATAGTCCGGTAGCACATGGCAAGAAGCATCTGCTCTGCACAGATCGCGCCAGTCTTATCCATATCTGCCCAGTCCACAAAGATCCAGTCACCCTCGCGTCCTACAATAAAACCGTTCTCATCCAGCTGTCCGCCAAGGAAATCCATCATCTCTGCCATTCGCGGATAGATTGCTTTTACAAACTCCTCATCGCCGGTCATACGGTAATGATTCAGGATTCCGATCACCCAATACATAGAATAATCCACAATGGTATTGATGTGCTGACGGATCGGGCTGTTTCCGATGAGAGCCCAGAGAGTTCTGCGGTTAATGTCCTCATCAAACATCAGGTACTGGTTTACAAAATAGCTCTGGTAAGCATCTCCCGACCAGATCCAGCGGTCACGCTTCACGCCATCAATAAAGAAAATTCCGCTGCAAAGCTGGAAAGTCCACACCGCTACATCCCAGATCTTATTGATCAGTGCATCGGAAGAAGAGAATGCTGCACGAACCGGAATATCCACATACTGATGAACTGCTTTTATGCTGATCTCATCTTTGTGTGCGTCCGGCACGAACACATAGCGGAAAGCTCTGCGGATGATTTCATCCTCCGGGGCATGCAAAGTCTGGCTGTAATAACAGTTCACCGTGTCTCTTGCCTCTGTCTCAGACTCTCCGTAACATAAAGTCATTTCACGGAAGCCCTCTGGAAATTCCGCTTTCAGGATCGCGGTAAGCTCTGTCTCGAATACAAACAGCACGCCTGTCTCATCCTCGTGCACTTCTGTTGGCAGATATTCTTTTTCATCGTATACCCAGACGGACGGATCCTGCTCTCTTCTGGTATAGATCTCGTTGTATCCCACTGGTACCGGATTGCTGACAAAATCATCTGCCATCCATCCCCTGTCGGAAATGATCGTCTCTCCCTCAATGCGGACAGACGGAACACCTGCAGGCATTCCTGCATAAATCTCGAATTTCTGTTTTCCAGGGCCGCACACTACCGGCTCTCCGAATCTCTTTTTCACATCATTGATGCGGTAATAGCCAAGACAATTTGCGTATACGGTAACTGTCTCCTCTTTTTCCAGGTCATACTCTCTTGTAAAACGCACATGCTTTCTGCAGTCATCCAGATGATAGTATGCCGGCCAGATAAACCCTCTCTCTTCTCTGCTGAAATTCTGCAGCATTCCATGATAGATCTCAAAATCTCCCGGGTACCAGATCCAATGTGATGTATTCATAATCTTCTCCTTTATCATGCTCGTAAAACGTCCGGAATCAGACATTTCCCTTTTTTATAAAATTTGTCGCAGATTATCTTATCCTATTTCCGCACCTCTGTCCATGCACAAATCATCACATTGCATGGATTTATGAAGCACTTTCTGCTAAAATAAGTTTATATCATCGAAAGGAGACCTTTCATGCAGATCATCACAGACACCGCAGGCAAAGAACTGAAAAAGCACGGGGACAGCGCATTCCCGTTTCTGGTAAGCTACGAGCGGCTTTCCGGCTATGAAACCGGCTCCTTTCTGTGGCACTGGCATCGTGAGATCGAGCTCACCTATATAAAAAAAGGAGAAATGCTCTACAAGGTCAACCAGAACACCTTTCACCTTAAGGAAGGCCAGGCACTTTTTGGCAATGCCAATGTTCTTCATGCCGGATATATGTACCATAACCGGGACTGTGAATATATTCCGGTCACCTTTGACCCCAAACTGGTCTACGGTTTTTCAGGAAGTATCCTGTTTCAGAAATATACGGAGCCCGTCCTTCGAAGCTTTTCCCTCTCTGCGGTTCCGCTGGATCTTACCTGCACGTGGCATCATGCAGCTATAGAGGATATCCGTAAGCTCATTGAACTTGACAGCCAGCGGACGCCTATGTATGAATTCGAGATCATTGCCTGTCTCCAGCACTTCTGGAAAATTTTGTGTGCCCATGTACTTTCCGATGCTTCTGCCCCTTCCGGGCAGGATGAGGAGAATTACCGCCGTATCCGAAAGATCATGTCCTATATCGCAGAGCATTATTCCGAAAAAATCCTTCTGGACGATGTAGCCCGGCTTATTCATTTAAGTCCCAGCGAATGCAGCCGCCTTTTCAAAAAATGTATGAACATCACCCTGTTTGGTTATATCCAGGAGTACCGCATTGAGCGCAGCCTGGAATATCTTGAGGATTCCTCCTGTTCCATTACAGAAGCCGGATTACTGTCCGGTTTTTCGGACTCTAATTACTACACCAAAGTATTCACCAGAATCAAGGGCTGTACACCCAGACAATACAGAAAAAATCAGGAGCAGTGATCCTTCCCCGGTCATCTGCTCCTGATTTTCTTATCTTTATTTCACTATTTCGCTTTTAGAAAAGGTCTTTCATAGCCGGGTACAGCTTGCGGAATTTCTGATATTTCTCCTCATATTTCGCAACAAGCTCCGGATCCGGCTCTACAGTGTCTACGACCTTGACCATTTTTTTGCAGATGGTCTCTACATCCGGGTATGCACCGCAGCCTACTGCTGCCAGCATTGCGCCACCCATGGACGGACCTTCCTCGTTCTCCGGAACATCAACCTTCAGGTTCATCACATTGGCGATGATCTTTTTCCAGAGAGGGCTCTTCGCTCCACCACCGCAGATCTTGGTACGCTCGATCTTGATTCCAAGGCTTCTTGCAACCTCAAGAGAATCACGAAGGCCGAAGGCAACGCCTTCCAGAACAGCCTGTGTCATGTCTGCTCTTGTAGTATCCATGGACATTCCGAAGAATACACCTCTTGCATCCGGATTGTTATGCGGAGATCTCTCTCCCATAAGATACGGAAGGAAAAATACCTGGTTCTCGCCAAGCTTCTGGATCGGTGCCTGCTCTGCTGCGAAATCCTTTGTTTGAAGGATTTCCTCTGACCACCATTTATTACAGGAAGCTGCGCTTAACATGCATCCCATAAGGTGATAGCTTCCGTCTGCATGGTCGAAAGAATGAAGGGCATTGTTCTCGTCTACGCCAAAATCCTTGCTGGAGATAAAGATCGTACCGGATGTTCCAAGAGAAATGTTGCACTGACCGTCTCCTACAGTTCCTGTTCCGACAGCTGCTGCCGCGTTGTCACCTGCGCCGGCTACAACCTTTACATCCTCGGAGAAGCCCAGCTCTTTTGCCACCTCAGGTTTCAGGTTTCCTACTACCTGCCAGCTTTCATACAGCTTCGGAAGCTGCTCCTCTGTAATGTGGCAGATCTCAAGCATTTCTTTTGACCAGCAGCGGTTCTTTACATCAAGAAGAAGCATACCGGAAGCATCGGATACATCTGTACAGAAAGAGCCGCTTAAACGGTATGCCAGATAATCTTTCGGAAGCATGATCTTCACAACTTTTTTGAAATTTTCAGGCTCATTTTTCTGTATCCAGAGGATCTTCGGTGCAGTAAAGCCGGCAAATGCAATGTTTGCTGTGTACTGGGAAAGCTTATCTTTGCCAATAACTGTATTCAGATATTCAGTTTCCTCGCCGGTACGTCCGTCATTCCAGAGGATAGCCGGACGGATCACATTGTCATCCTTATCAAGAGTTACAAGGCCGTGCATCTGTCCGCCAAAACCGATTCCGGCTACCTCACTGCGGTCGATTCCCTCTGTAAGCTCTTTGATTCCTTCCATACTCTGTGTGAACCAGTCCTCCGGATTCTGCTCAGACCAGCCCGGGTGCGGGAAAAACAGCGGATATTCTTTGGATACGATGTTGCAGATCTTTCCGGACTCTTCCATGAGAAGAAGCTTTACTGCGGAAGTTCCGAGATCAACGCCGATATAATACATAATTCATTTCCTCCTGTAAAAAAGAAAGCCGCAACTCTCAGTTTGCAGTATCTGCACGCCTGAGAGCTCGCGGCTTCCGGATCATTTATGATTTTGTTATCTGATTATCCCCATGGATTCTCTGTCGGATATCTTACGCCTGCCGGCTGGTTGTAACCGATCTCATCAACCGGAACACCGATGTATTTGAATACCTCATAGAGAGCTTTTCCGTGATGTCCGAATGCAACAGCTCCGTGATGCGGGAAGCCTCCCTCGATCAGCACGTGACGGTAGAAACGTCCCATCTCCGGAATTGCGAATACACCGATTGCACCGAAGGAACGTGTTGCAACAGGAAGAACCTCGCCCTGTGCGATGTATGCACGAAGCTTGTTGTCAGCGGTGCTCTGCAGACGGTAGAATGTGATATCTCCAGGTTTGATATCTCCCTCAAGAGTACCGTTGGTAACCTCGATTGGAAGAGATCTTGCCATGATCATCTGATATTTCATCTCACAGAAGGAAAGTTTGCTGGAAGCTGTGTTTCCACAGTGGAATCCCATGAATGTATCTTTCAGTGTGTAATCGAATTTTCCTTCGATGGATTCTTTGTACATATCCTTCGGTACGGAGTTGTTGATGTCAAGCAGAGTAACGATATCATCACTTACTACCTGTCCGATGAACTCACTTAATGTACCATAGATATCAACCTCGCAGGATACAGGAATTCCCTGTGCTGTCAGACGGCTGTTTACATAACATGGAACGAATCCGAACTGTGTCTGGAATGCCGGCCAGCATTTTCCTGTCAGAGTTACATATTTACGATATCCCTTGTGATCTCTTACCCAGTCTTTCAGAGTCAGCTCATACTGTGCAAGTTTCGGAAGGATCTCCGGTTTCTTGTTTCCGGCACCAAGCTCCTCTTCCATCTCTTTTACGATCTCAGGAATTCTCTCGTCACCTGCATGGTTGTTAAATGCCTCGAAAAGATCCAGTTCAGAGTTCTCCTCGATTTCAACGCCAAGGTTGTAAAGCTGTTTGATCGGTGCATTACATGCAAGGAAGTTTGTAGGACGCGGTCCGAAGCTGATGATCTTTAAGTTGCTAAGTCCCTCGATTGCTTTTGCGATCGGAAGGAAGTCATGGATCATATCTGCACAGTCCTCTGCGTCACCTACCGGATACTCCGGAATATAAGCTTTTACATTACGAAGCTGCAGGTTGTAACTTGCGTTAAGCATACCACAGTAAGCATCTCCACGACCCTGGCAGAGATTGTCCTGTGTCTCCTCAGCTGCTGCGATGAACATCTTCGGTCCCTCGAAATGTTTTGCAAGAAGAGTCTCGGAGATCTCAGGTCCGAAGTTTCCAAGGTATACGCAAAGTGCATTACATCCTGCTTTTTTGATATCCTCAAGAGCCTGAACCATATGGATCTCGCTCTCTACGATACAGACCGGACACTCATAGATATCTTTTGCATCGTATTTCTTTGTGTAAGCATCTACAAGAGCTTTTCTTCTGTTTACGGAAAGACTTTCCGGGAAGCAGTCTCTGCTGACTGCAACGATTCCAACTTTAACTTCTGGCATGTTGTTCATGATCTTATTCTCCTTTTCTGAAAGGCGCCCTTATCTTCCGGGCGTAATTATTTTTCTTATATAGATAACGCGTCAGTTTTCTCAGCCGATAGTGATGTTCTCACCCTTCAGGCCGTTAAACGCACCTTCGATCTTCGCATCCTCATGTGCGATGAGCCATTTATTCTTGGCTGTCATCAGTCCGTCCTCGCCATCCTTTGGCATTGGGAAATCAATATCTGTGTTGGTTCCTCTCGGAAGAACTACTACACACTGGAAACCGCTCTCATTCACATGACATGGTGCATAGTGAAGTGTTGTGGCGTAAACCTCGATTCCTGTTCCTGCCGGTACAAGGAATGCCTCGATCTTTGATGTGTCATATGTAAAATCCGGTTCGATATCCTGCTGATGGCCGATCAGTAATACCAGATCTGTTACTGCCACATTAATCTCGGAATTACGGTGATATTCTACCGCATTCAGTTTCTTGTTATGACCGTTGCAGTATCCGATCTCGATCGGTAATCCACCGAAAGCTCTGTTTCTGAGATCTTTTTCCACATCAAGTGCCTCAAGCTCCTCAACAGACGGTACATACACAACATCTTCCGGAACCGGTGTATGCTTCATTTCTTTCAGAAGTGCACTGAAATTGTATCCCTCCAGAACTTTTCCGTATTTGCGGAAAGCCGGATCTGTTACTTTCTGAATTTTCACGTTTTTAACCTCCTTACAGGTCTGATGTTTCGCAGTTTCGTGTTCTGCCCTGTTTTTGATGTAAAAAAAGCATACCACATGATGGTATGCTTTTCGCCGTTTTTCTTGTCTCATTCATAGCACTTTTTTGACATTTTGTTTGATCTGACGTTCCACCTTGCCGGGCAGGATCCCATAGCGCTTCACAAATTCCTTGGAAAAAGCCCTGCTGCTGGCAAAACCGTTATCCAGTGCAATGGAACTGATGGTATGATCCGTATTCAGAAGCTCTTTATAGGCGTATGCCATGCGGATATCCTGGAGATACGTCTTAAAATTGACCTTTGCGTACTTCCGGAACATTCTTGACAAATATGCGTCAGAATATCCGAACATGGCTGCAAGGCCTGAGAGCTTGATATCTTCCTTATAATGCTCCCTCATATAAGTGGTTATTTTTGACAAAGCATCCAGTCTCCGGCTGTTTTTCAGCTCGCTCTCCTGCACCTCTGTCTCACGATACCTGGAAACCATCAGATACAGGATCTCATAGAATACCGCCCTTGTCCGGAACTCATAGCCTGTCTCCCGTTCCATATATACTCTGTACAGCTCCTGTATCAGAGAAACCATCCGCCGGTCCAGCTCTTCGGAATCTGTCTCTCCCTGTTTCGCTCCCCGTGTATGAAGATCCCTGCTCTGTAGCTCATCAGACAGACGGAACTTCCCATTCCGTCCGGCTGTCTCACTGCGAAAACGGATAAAACGCTGCGCCGTAAAATAATCCTCAAACTGCTTCAGAGGAATCTGAAGAACGATTGTCTCGTTGCGTACCGGTGCCTGGATCGAATGTACCTCATTGGAATTGATAATCAGAAACTCTCCTGCTTCCAGGGGATATTCCTCCTCATCTATATAGAAGGAAAGGGTTCCTTCCATTACAGTAAAAATCTCAATCGATGTATGCCAGTGTTTTTCCCTCACATAATTTCCGTTTCTTCCTTCAAAGAGAAAAAGCTTGAAAGGAAGCCCCTCATTGGGAATGATCAGTTCATGCTGAAATTCCATATTACTTTTCCTCCTTTTTCATCTGCGCCGCCTGCACACGCCGCACCATGCTTCCGTAAAAGGCCGCCAGTATCTGCTGGAACAGTGTTCCGATCATAACCGGAAACAGTACCTCCGATGGAAAATACGCACCTGCGATCACCGCGCCAGCACTGATGTTACGCATTCCGGAGCCGTAGATCATGGAAACGGTAGATTTTTTGTTCTGTTTCGTAAAAATAGCAATCACCCAGCCGATGGCATATCCTCCGGCTGCCAGCAGAAGAATCGTCACAGCCACCTGGATCCGCTCCCCGTTCAGATGCTTCATATACGGAGAAACCTTGGAGGAATTAGATGTCACCACGAAGATCAGACACATTTTGGAAAAAGGTGCCAGTTTGGACGGCCATGTTTCCATTACCTTTCCGTGGCTGAATTCATTGAGACACATCGCCAGAATTGCCGGAAGCGCGATCATAAACACCAGCTCTTTCATCATGCCCATAGTATCCATCTTCACGCTGGATCCTACCAGGATCTTCAGTGCCGTGGGAATCAGAAACGGTGCCAGGATCGTATCGATCACCACCAGGGAAAGCGAAAGCGGACTGTTTCCGTTATAGATGGAAACCCACATCAGACTGATCACCGCAGCAGGAACCGAAAATTCCAGAACCATGCCTGTAATATAATTGGCATTTTCCGGAAACAGCAGATGTCCAAGCCCGCATGCGATCACCGGCATCAGCACATGCAGTACCAGCAGCATCAGGATCAGAGGAAGCGGCTTTTTAAACACATCCGCCACATCCCGGAACCGGGATTTCAGTGCTCCGATAAACGTCATAAATGCAAACGCATATGTAACATACGGCACTCCATGCTTCGCAATATCCGGAAAAAGCACTCCCATGAGAAGACACACCGGAGTTACAAATGCCATCCATTTTTCTATAAAGCTGTTAAATCTTCCAAGCATATCTTACCTCGTATTTTTTGTCTTTTTTACAGTTTAACACAAAAAAAGACCTGTGCAAGAAAAATATATTCTCTTTTATAGCCGATTACCGTCAGATATGGTATGATATTACCCGTTCAGTAACAGTACAGAAACAAGGTGAAGTTTGCGCTTCACCAGAATGATCATTTTTATGATTTACGAAATGAGGTAAAAAATGATTTCTTTAATTATACCATGCTTCAATGAAGAAGAATCTCTTCCTCTTTTTTACCCGGAGGCAACTTCTGTCCTTTCAAAAATGGACTGTGATTATGAATTTATTTTTGTGAATGATGGTTCCAGAGACAGAACCCTTGAGATTTTAAAAGAACTTTCCGAAAAAGATCCTCATGTGATCTATCTTTCCTTTTCCAGAAACTTCGGAAAGGAAGCCGCCATGTATGCAGGCTTTTGTAATGCACGTGGTGATTACGTCGCTGTTATGGATGCTGATCTTCAGGATCCGCCGTCCCTTCTTCCGGAAATGCTCGAGAAGCTGGAATCCGGAGAATACGACAGTGTTGCGACCAGACGTGTGAGCCGAGATGGTGAACCGCCCATCCGCAGCTTTTTTGCCCGGAAATTCTATCAGATCATCAATAAGATTTCTGATGCAGATATCGTGGACGGTGCCAGGGATTTCCGGCTGATGAAACGCAGTATGGTGGATGCCATCGTATCCATGAGCGAATACAACCGTTTCTCTAAAGGAATCTTCGGATGGATCGGTTTCCGTACATATTGGCTCCCATATAAGAATGTCGAGCGTGTAGCCGGTGAGACGAAATGGAACTTCTGGAAGCTGTTTAAATATGCCATCAGTGGCATTATCAACTTTTCCCAGGTTCCGCTGACCATCGCATCCTGGTTCGGCACCGCCATGACAGGATGCTCTTTCCTGTTCCTGCTTATCATCATATTCCGAAAGCTGATCTTCGATGATCCTGTTCAGGGCTGGGCTTCCACCATTTCTGTGATCATCTTCATCGGCGGACTGCAGCTTTTCTGCCTCGGTGTCATGGGACAGTACATAGCAAAAACCTACATGGAAGTCAAGCACCGTCCCCATTACATCATATCCGAGTCCAATAAAAAGGACTGTAAGCTAATACGCTGATCTTATTATTCTGTCGGTAACTCTACCACCTGATATTCGTGGCCCAGTGCCGGCAGAATTTTTTCTTTCACATCGCTGGTAAGCATTGCAAGACTGGAAGTATTGATACATGGATGACAGCCGAAATATTCCTCATCCAAAACCTCTTTGTCAATAACCAGATGTACCTTTTTTTCTTTGTCAAAGATCAGGCCCATCAGGCTTAAAGAACCCGGTGTAATATTCAGGTATTCCTCCATCTGCTCTCCATCTGCAAAAGAAAGCCTGGCTGTTCCGATCTGTTTGGATAAAAATTTCGTCTTAAATGGCTTTTCTCCCGGCATCAGAAGCAGATAAAAATCCGTTTTCTGTCTGTTGCACAGAAAAAGATTTTTACACATTTTTATTCCGATAAGCCGGTCGACTTCCTCACACGCTTCCATAGTCATCAACGGCTCATGGTCAACTCTCTTATATTCAATTCCCAGACTGTCCAGAAAATCGTACACCTGAATTTCCTTTTCCAGGCGTCCTTCTGGATTTTCGGGCCTTCCTTTGTAAATCGTTTTGTCAATCCTTACTTCTTCCATTGTTTTTCTCCTTATCAGACAAATCTTCAAACGCTAAATCAAACAGCTGCTTTGCGTTTATTCAATCATCTCACAGTCAACTGCCCTGCAAATACAGCCAGCACTCCAAGTACTGCACTTAATACCACATAGAGAAGTGCAAGCCCTGTCTGACCTTTTTCCATCATACTGCCTGTCTCATACGCAAACGTGGAAAAGGTCGTAAATCCGCCGCAGAAGCCGGTTTTCAGAAGCAGTACCATTCTCGGGTTCAGAGATGAATTTTTTGCGGCTGCTGCCGCGATGATCCCGATCACGAATGCACCGATCACATTGGTAAGCAGCGTTTTTACCGGGAATCCCTGGCTGGTCTCTATTGGCAGAAGTCCCATAAGATATCTGCATACTGATCCCACAAAGCCGCCAATTCCCACAAATAAACAGTTTATCATAAGCTTTTTCCCTCCCACTGCATTATAGCAAGCAGATAAATGATCCGCAACCATACAAATAGCACCGGGTGCTGTTCATTCTGTTGTCAATAATGTTTTCACGAAAATACACCAGCTTCACTTCTCTCCATGCTATACTGATTCTAACCTGTCCCCCTTACATCAGAAAGGAAATTATCTATGAAAAACAGAACTGCTGTCAATCACAAGATCCGCAAGCATTTCAATGAGCTGATCTACAATGTAGCCCGTTACACAGAGGTCGTTTTGTCCATTGTCATCCTGGTCGTCATCGCACTGAGCGGCTTCCGGCTGATCCTTGACACCGCCGACACCTCTATCATGCAGATGGACACCGACTTTTTTACCACATTTCTGGCACAGGCCTTATCGCTGGTAGTAGGCGTGGAGTTTGTAAAAATGCTCTGCCGTCATTCCGCACAGACCGTTGTGGAGGTTCTTCTTTTTGCCACAGCAAGGCAGATGGTCGTGGAACATCTCCAGCCTGCCCAGACACTGATCGGCATCATCGGCATTGCTATTCTTTTCGCTGTGCGAAAATATCTCATGACCGACAGCGATGATATGACACCGCATCATCAGGATCATATCACTGCGGAAAAAAGCTCTGAAAAATCAGAATAAATCTCCGGATTTTCTGCTGAACGAAAAAACAGCCTGCCGGGAATCATATCGCTATGCGCTATGTATTCCCAGCCAGGCTGTTTTTTTGTTTATTCTCGTATCATTGCATTTAAGCTGTTTCTGTTTCTATGTTGTCTATATTTTTATATCTGAATCAGAAATATTTTCTCAGCAGATAAGTCGGTGTACAGCTCCATGCGTGGCAGTAGCTGTTTACAATACTGGAACCATACGGGGACTCTGCCGGATTTTCCGGATTGTAAAGCTCCCAGAATGTATCTGCACCGTGGCTGATCATTCCGCCCCAGTAATATTTCATATACTCCATAGCCTGCTCTTTCTTTCCAGTGAGAAGAAGAGCCTCTACGAAATGATGGTTCATATATGGAGAAACCATGCCTTTTTCCGGCTTCAGAGCGATAACTCTGTCAAGGATCTCACCACAGGTATCCACATCAGCAACCTCGGCAAGGATCATCCATACCTGGTTTGCATAGTTGATCTGACGCTCTTTTCCGCTTACAAAAAGTCCTGCCTTCTCATCATAGAGATACTTCCATGCAGCCTCTGTTTTCAGACGGATCTGCTCTGCCATCTTGTCAGCCTCTGCTACATCTCCAAGGATCTCGGCAATCTTCTGTACACGCTTTGCACAGTAGATGAAAACACCCTGAACACCACACTGCTTGTCAAGTCCCTCTGTCCAGTCGATAAAGCCCCAGAAACCTTCCTGTGGCTTCAGGATATGATTCTCGTCAAACTGCTCTGCTGCAACTTCCATCTGACGGTATGCACACCTGCTTAAGTCTTTCAGAGTTTCCATATCTTTTGATGCCTGATAATAATCATAAAGAGCTGCACCAAAGAACATGGAATAATCCAGAAGGAAAGTATCATCTGCGATCACTTCCGGCTCAGTAAACAGGCAGGCACTTACCTGACCGTTATCCTTTGTCTGACCTGCAAAAAGATACAGGCAGCGTTTTACAAGATCAAAGTTTCTGAATGTTTCATAGTTAGCCAGTGCCTGCAGTCTCAGATCTCCAAGCCAGAGACGTCTGTCTCTCTTCGGACCGTCCTCAAAAACATCCTGCATACAGTTGTGAAGTGTACGAAGACTGACACGGTCAAGCTTCTTCACCATCTCATCCTCTGTCTCCACCGGTTTTACATCGTCCATGCTTACAGAAGAAACGCTACGGCATACAGCATCCTCTACTACAAGCTGCCATTTCATGGATGTATCGATTGTCTCGATCTCCAGATAACGGAACGCATATCTTCTCGGAAGAACCAGAGTTGCCGGAAGCACATCAATGTGGAACCACTCCTCCTGGATCCATCCGCGGCTGATCCATCCGTCATACTCCTCGGATTTCTCAGTCATTTCCTTTGCAATCTCGCCGAATTTCAGTTTAAAAAATGCCGGTGCATCCTGAGGGCTTCCAACAGAAGCAAGCTTCAGTGTCACATATCCAACCTGATGATCCCCGAAATCCATGCAAAGCTTATCGCCCTTTTTCATATGATAATTCTTCAGGTTATCCACAGAATCTCTGTGAACGACCTCCGGATATACACCGTCAGTCTCACGGATATCCACAATCTCAACCGGACGTACCAGTGTTTCTTTAAGCTCCGGCGCACAGTCTGCCGCTTTCTTAAGGAAATCCTCGTTAGACACACGTACCATGTTTAAATCGATGCTTACTTCTGCCATGTTTTTTCTCCTTTACCTTATGATTGCTTGTTTTATTCTCAGTTTATTCCTTACTGTTCATTCTTCTGTTTCCTGCACATTATATTCTTCTTAATGTCCCAGATACAGAATTGTTCTTTTCTCACTGATATTTATCTTAACGTTTTCGCCTCGTTATACAAGTGTGATTTTTTCGGAAAAATACTGATATTTTTTTCGTTCTTTCTGCTCCCTCCAATCTGTGCTATACTGAAAAAAACAGTTCGTATCATCAGTCGGAAAGGAAGCTTCATGCAGATCTCAAAATCAGATTTTCACCGGTATCTCTCGGAATACACCGAGGATGAGCTTTTTTATAAAAAAATATATCTCCTGAAAAAAGAACATCCTGAAACTTTTTCGGAATATCTCCGGAGTCTGGACCAGGACTATATCCGCAGTCGGCGTCTGTTCGTTCCGGAGCTTCGTCAGGAACCATGGTTCCCATACATGGGTGAGAACGATCTGTTCGAAAATATTCCGGAAAATATTATCATCAGCAAGCATTACCGCTACACTCCGGAGTTCACCCACAAGCATGATTTTTTTGAGATTCTCTGTGTTTATGAGGGAACTGTATCCAATCAGATCCAGGGAATTCATCATACCCTGCATTCCGGAGATATCTGCATCATTCCACCCAACACACAGCACAGCCTGGGGATTTTTGACGACAGTCTTGCCTTCAATATCATCGTCCGGTCATCCACTTTCCAGAGCACCTTCTTTCAGTCACTTGCCGCAGACAGTGCTCTTGCGAAGTTTTTTTCCCATGTTCTTTACCAGAAAACCGAAGGAAATTTCCTAATTTTTCATACCGGTGACGATCCACGCATCCGCTCCACCCTTGAGGAGCTCTATATGGAATATATGCTTCACGCCCGATACCGCGCTGCCTTTCTCAATGCCCAGCTGATGATGCTGTGGGCGGAACTTCTCCGATATCACGAAAATGACATTGAATCCATCCTCACCAGTACCTCCGGAAGCAGCACCATCCCGGAGATCCTGAATTATCTCAGTCAGAATTACCGCACAGCTACACTTCACGACACGGCTGCACATTTCGGTTACAGCACCTCGCATTTCAGTACTCTCATCAAAGAAGGTACCGGCCGTACCTTTCTCACCATTATAAAAGAGCTGAAACTGAGTCAGGCCAACCGCGCACTGCGGGAAACCACTCTCAGCATCAGCTCTATCTGTGAGCTTACCGGATACGAAAATCCGGAGCATTTTATGAGATTATTTAAGAAAACGTATGGCGTTACACCCGGGGAGTACCGGCGTAAGCATCAGGGAAAATAAGCTTTTTCCCCTGTGTAAAACTATCTCAGGATAATATATCCCGCATAAATCAGATACATACACACCATGGAGATTCCCTCTTTTCTGCTGATCTTACGTTTGGTAGCTGCATAGATCCATACGATCAGAGAAAAAGCGATCAGGATTGCAATGTCTATGATATTTTCCCGGATCAGTGCTACCGGATTGATCGCAGACGCGATTCCAAGTACCATCAGAATATTGAAAATATTGGAACCCACTGCATTTCCGACTGCCATATCCACCTCATTCTTTCTGGCTGCCACAACAGAGGTCACAAGCTCGGGAAGAGAAGTTCCGATAGAAACAATGGTAAGTCCTACCAGCGTCTGGCTCATTCCCAGATCAATTGCAATACGGCTGGCTGCATCAACAGTGAGGTCTCCGCCAAATGCGATCGCAGCTGCTCCGCCCACAATAAAAATAATGCTCTTTGGCCAGGAAAGAATTCCTATTTCTTCCTCAACGCCCTCTATCTCTACATCTTTTCCCGCAGCTCTGGCTTTCATTGCACTTCGGATCATCGCTAGAATATATCCTGCAAAGAGTATGAGAAAAATAATTCCATCAAGATGTCCCAGTGTCATTCCGCTTCGGTCTCCCACTGCCAGAATTCCCAGTCCTACAAGTGCCAGAGCACATGCCACAGAAAAAGGAATATCTCTTGTAACCGTTTCCTTCTGTACCAGGATCGGTGTCAGAATGGAACAGACACCAACTACCATCATCAGATTAAAGATATTCGAACCTACCACATTGCTGATTGCAAGCTCATTATTGTTTACCAGAGACGCCGTGACACTGACCGCTGTCTCCGGAAGAGACGTTCCCATTGCTACGATAGTCAGACCGATGATGATCGGTGGCACCTTCAGTCTCTTTGCAATACTGGAGCTTCCCTCCACAAAAAAATCTGCACCCTTCATCAGAAATCCAAATCCGATCACAAGAAATACGATAACCAGTATAAGAGGTGAGCTGTTTACCAGATTTTCCATTTTCTTTCCTCCTTCTTTTCACAACGCTCCGAGGGAAATGTCTGCCCGGCAACAAAAAAGGACCCATGTATGCCCTGCATTTTAAAACAAAGCATACATGAGTCTCATTCTTTAAGATTTGCCAGGTTTACATAAAAACCGGGTCTGTTGACAAATCACGCCTGTACGCGAACTACTCCCTCATGGAATATATTTACGATTTTTTTCAATTTAACAGAATTGTTTTGAAAAGTCAACCCTGTTTCCGGTTTTTGTGAAATATCTGTATTAATGTCTGCAGCACACCATCCTCACTATATGACGGGCATACCTTCTTTGCTGCTGCCTTCACTTCTCCTCTCGCATTAGCCACTGCATAGCTCATTCCTGCTTTCTGAAGCATGGCGATATCGTTAAGATTATCCCCAAATGCACAGGTTTCCTCCGGCAAAATATTCAGCTGTTTCTGAATAAATTCGATTGCTGTGCTTTTTTCTCCGCCAGGCGGCGTGCTGTCCATCCATTCCTTTCCGGCTGCTGCCAGTGTAACCTTATCCTTCCACGCCGGTGTAAAATACGGCTCACAAAGCTCCTCACACCGCTCTGGATGATAAACAGAAAACTTCAGCACCTGTTTTCCCTCCAGTGCTGAAAGATCCGGCACCTTACGCATATCATACCCGTAAGAATCCCTGAGCCACCGGAACATCTGCCCTTCTTCATTTTCCGCATAGCAACACTCCGGTGTGGCAATAAAGCAGTCACATTCCGGCATCTTCTCTTTCACCATATGGTACATACTTTTCCATGTTTCCTCCGGAAGCGTATGGGTTTTGAGAATTTTGTCATTTTTCCGGATCACAGTACCACCATCTGACACGAAATATACCAGATCCTTCACTTCCTCAAAAAGCTTCCGCTCACTGTCATACTGCCGCCCCGAACACACCACAAAAGTAATTCCCATCTCCGTCAGCTCCCGGATAACTCTCATGTACTCCGGATTGATAAGCATTGTGCCATCTTTTACCAGTGTGCCGTCTACGTCTGTTGTGATTAATTTTAGCATTTGATTCCTTTCATCAATGTTCTCTTATCTGTTTTCATCGGTAATGACCCATTTACCAAATCGTTTGCCGCCTTCTCTGACCAGAATACCTTTTTTCTGTAATCTGGGTAAAATCCGTTTTATCGTTCCTAATGAAATTCCCAGTTGCTCATGAATCTTCTTCTGCGTAATTGACGGATTTTCCTTTATTAACTGTATTATATCTGATGCCCAGTCTTAAATCTTCCAACCTTGCATATGGATATATTCTTCTTTCCGTAAAAATATTCTGCTTCCGGATATACATTTGTGCGATTGCACCAGTTGCTGTCACTTTTACATCCGCGTCGTCTACACGGTCATAAATAACTTTCTTATAGCTGTGTACTTCAGCGCTTGGAGAAATATGAACATGAATGATGGTTCGTCTCTCATCATATTTTATGATCTCTGGTATTAGATAT
The DNA here is from genome assembly GCF_040096615.1 of Blautia aquisgranensis. NCBI lineage: Bacteria > Bacillati > Bacillota > Clostridia > Lachnospirales > Lachnospiraceae > Blautia > Blautia aquisgranensis. Next base: position 26,986 of record NZ_JBBMEJ010000011.1, on the reverse strand, counting down.
ATGGTGGGTGAAAACAACATAGGATTACTTACAATTTTAATAAAATTTTTCACCATATCAGAAGCCGCTTTTTCTGGAATACCTACTACAGTTCCATCATCCAAGATTCCCATAAAAAGATCTCCACCGAATCTGTTCAGAAAAGAGCAGACTGTCTCATAGGTATCATTTTCTATTACGTTACCGCAGCGTTTGAATTCCACCGCTACTGTTTCACCAATTGCAAGAATAGATTGTAGTTCTTTTACAGTTATTCAAACGCCTCCCGCTCCTTACAAAATTTTATATCGGACAGCTTCTTTTTTCTTCTTTATCCATATCTCCCCGGACATATCTGGCATTAAACTCCATATTGATGTCCCGGATTTCCTTCTTTCCATCGATATAATCCTGGTACATATCTGCAAGCCCTGACATACAGCCGTCACAGTTCGCTGCAATATTTCCCAGAGACTCCTCTACGATCTGTTTTCTTTCTTCTTTTGTTGTGTCTTTGATCAGGTATCCTGGCATTTTGTTTTTCCTCCTGTCGTAAAATATCTGTATCCATTTATTGAGCATTTACATGTGAACATGTCATATAAAATTTACAGTTGTTGTCACAATTAGTAATCTTATCAATTGCACGCTTTTTTACTGTTTCTTTTGTTTTTTCACTTTTTTCGCCAAATTCAGAAGCTAACGTTTTAACGCTATTAGATGCGACCTTTAATTTTTCTGAAGGCATTTCTTCATATACCATACTGTTTACCAGATGTTTTGCAAAGTCATTACCATTATCTGTTAGTGCCACCTTGAATCATGCTTAATAAGACGTCCATTTTTGCTACCTAACTTTAATGCTTTTTCGAACAGAGCTGCAACACCGGTTCCAACTCGGCATATCCCATTAATTTAGCGGCTTCTCTGACAAGATCTCCCTCTTCTATACTAATACCATTCCTTTACGGATAATAGTAAATACCTTCCGGGTATACTTATGTTTTGAAACACAACGTTTTAGCTTGCTAATAGTTTAATTTTTCCATATCTCTCCAGACATCCCCCGGCATTACCTTTTCTTACTGATACTTATTCACCTTTTGAATCCCCAAATTTTATCCCCTGAATACTTTCCAGAATAAGATTTTTATTTTTTTCATGAAGATACACTTCATTCAGTCTTGATTTTTTATACTTCCAATACGTATTTTCCGTTCTTTCAGTTAACAGCCGGGTAAAATATCTTTCCCAACTGAAAAAATCTTTGCTGTCTATATAGTTTTCTGGTTCTTTCAATATTTCACGAATCAATTTTTCTTTAAGTATTCCGGAATTCAGAATGAGCCATTCAAATGATTCCGGTAAATATAAATGAATGTTTTTCTTTTTTTGACACTGTTTATATAATCTGTTCATTTCTGCGCCAATTGCTGCACCATCTGCAATTACACAGATCTGTCGTTCATCATCTTTTTGCAACATTCCAAAAATCTTAGTCTTTCCATGTGCGCTTTCACATTCCATTTGATTTTCCTTGCTGACATTTTCAAAAAAATCATATCCCGAGTTCGAGTCTTCCACAATTAATTTCTCCGGTTCTACAGGCATAAAATTTTCTCCAGAATAGATTCTGTACATCTGCTGATATATTTTTCGCGTATTTTGATATTTTCCTGAAGAATACAGACCGTAAATCTCTTCTACACTATATGGCAAATTATAAAGATTTTCCCTGGTTATTAATACATAATAATTATCTGTGCCCTGAATAGCAGAAGCAAACTCCTCCGTATTGATAAACGTATTTTCCTCATCAATAAAAATAATGCTTTCTGAAATATTTTCAAGAATCACTTTCCAGTTTCTACCTTCCAAAACTCTGCATGGAACATCGCAACTTATATCAATTCCACTGGATTCTCCAAGATTTTCTGCCTGACGCAGCATATTGATCAACGTAGTTTTTCCAGTGGCACTGTTTCCCTGAATAATTGTAATATTTCTTTTTATCTCAAATTCATAATGCAGCCGGTTATTCTGTACAATAACTTTATGCAAACCTTTCATACCCATTCACCTTACACATACATTCCTGCAATATTAATAAACTCCAGCATATTATGAACCACATTTCCTGTATTTAATATCTTTATTTCAAATTCATCATCTCCAAATTCCATAATATGGCGAAGATTGATCGTCAGCTCTTTTTTTCTGGCAATTTTCAAAATCCATTTTGCACAGTTATCTCCACATGCAGACGCATTAAATACTTTACCGGTATCATCGAATAACATTAATAAAAGTGTTTTTACCCCACCGGATAATTCTTTTGGTGAAATAGGCCCTAATACCGGGCTTTCAATTAAATGCGGACTGATTACTTCCGATTGATCCACATTTCTGATCATTTCAACGGATCGTTTGTCTGTGATCCACTCATCCTCATAGCGATTATCAAAATAAGTCGGAGGATAATAAATTGCTTCATCCATTTTTCCCAGATATACATTTAACATAATTATTCCTCGCTATTTTCTATAAATCTGTTTTTTAATTTTGCACCTAAAAAAATTATCTCACAAATCCATCCATTTCACCAGATAATTTTCCTCGAACGCCAAAAAGATCAGGATTTCATATCCTGACCTTTTTTGTTAACAATTCCCTTTTTTAATTCATTCTGCAATTAAACCGAAAACAAGGCAGAGCTTCATGCTCTGCCTCGTTCTTTTATTAACGTGCGTTAGAGGATTCGAACCCCCGACCTTTTGGTCCGTAGCCAAACGCTCTATCCAGCTGAGCTAAACGCACATCTTGTTGCTTCTTTTCTTAAGTGATATTTCGTATCACCGCTGCAACAATATGTATGATACTCTAAGACCATTAAAATGTCAAGGGTTTTTTGAAAGTTTTTTTATTTTTTTTCAAAAATATTTTTTATTGTTTTTTTTGATGCAAAAGCAACAGTTTAATTACTCCGTAACGCTTCGATCGGGCTGAGCTTGGCAGCCTTTCTTGCCGGATAGATTCCGAAGAATACTCCTACTGCACAGGAGAACAGAGTTGCAGCCAGAATCGTTCCCACATTGATTCCCGGTGTAATCTTCATCTCCATGCTGGCGCTGATCACCGCACAGATCACATGACCGCCTGCGATTCCCAGAATAATACCGATAATACCACCCATGATGGTAAGGATCGCTGCCTCAGCCAGGAACTGCATCATAATGGAGGAAGTTTTTGCACCAAGGGATTTACGGATACCGATCTCACGGGTACGCTCAGTCACGGAGACCAGCATAATGTTCATAACTCCGATACCACCGACCAGCAGAGAAATTCCCGCAACAAAGGAAATAAATGCTGTAACCATTCCCAGCATCTGATTCATGGACTTCATAATATCCTGGAAACTCTGTACCTGGAAATAATTGTCTCCGGCACTCTGGTGCCGTCTTTCCAGAAGATTCACAATCTTATCTGCTACGATCTGAGAATCCAGACTTTTGTCTGCCAGAACCGTGATCTGGTAAAATTCACCACTGCTGCCTGTAAAATCATCCATAGCTGTATACGGCACATTTACAGTTACAGGCATGCCATCGTATGTATAGCTGACAAAGGTTCCGTTCTCCTTCTGGGTCGTAACGCCACAGATGCGGAAGGTTTTTGTGAGATCATAACAGGTAATATCCAGTGTCATTCCCACCACATCATCGGTTCCGAAAAGCCTTTTTGCATCAGAATCCGAAAGAACGCACACATTCTTTCCTTCCTCGACTTCTTTTTCCCCGAAATAGCTTCCGTATTTCATGGCAGCATTGTCCACAAGCTTTGCATCCTGCGCCTCGCCATTTACTGTCAGTGTGAAATTACCTTTTCCGGTAACGGTTTCACCCATATAGGAATCCGAAACATTGACACCTTCCACCTCATCCAGATCCCGTACAGCATCAATGTCCCCCGGCTCGATCCATACCTGATCCTGATTAGCCTCATCGCTGCAGTAAACTGCGATCTGGCCACCGCCGATATCATCAATCTCACTGTTCATCTGGTTCTTGGTACCTTCACCGATGGAGACAATGGCGATCACAGATGCGATACCAATGATGATACCAAGCATGGTAAGAAAAGATCTTCCCTTATTCGCCATGATATTGTGAATCGCCATTTTAATATATTCATAAATGTTACTCATCTGCAGTCTCTCCTGTCGCTGCTGCGCTGTCACCTTCTGCTGGTGCAGCCTCCGCAGTCATTCCCTCTTCCAGGGAACCAAGATCCTCAATGACCTCATCACCGGCTTTGATTCCATCTGTGATCTCAACAGAATCCTCGGAGCTGATGCCAGTTGTAATGTCCTGTTTCGTGATCACTCCATCTTTCAGTACATAACAGAAAGAACCACTCTTTCCAATATTTACAACACCTGCCGGAAGTGTCACAACATCCTCTGCTTTTTCCGCATAGATCTTAACCTTTGCATCAACTCCAAGAAAAATATCTTCGTCCGGCTTATCAATGCTGACTGTAGCTGAGATCAGCGTGGAGCCTTTTTCATTAGTGGTGGCAATATGACTGATCTTCGTTACTTTTCCGGTGTATTTCTTATCACCGATCGTAATGTCTGCTTTCTGACCTGCTTTTACTTTTGCATAATCATATTTGGACACATTAATATCAACGCTTACCTCGTCTGTGCTCTGCAGGGTAAAAAGCTCCATACCCTGTGTCACAGTAGCGCCCTGCTGCACGGCTGATTTTGAGATAACGCCATTAAAATCTGCGGAAATTCCTTTCTTACCTTCAGCTACAAGCTCCTTTGCAGATTTCGCATCCAGCTCTGTAAGGTTGTTGGTAATGCGGAGCTTTTCTTTTTCTTCTTTGGTAAGGCTCGTAGCGTCTGCCTCTGCAATGGATTTCTGTGTTGCAAGATCTGACTGAAGCTCTGCCAGATCTGAGCTTGCCTGCTCAATGGCATTTTCAATACCAGATGTATCCACAGAAGCAGTTACCGAATCTGTTGTACCATCCGTTGTGCCGGTACCCTGATCCGAAAAATCTCCGTCAGACTCTCCGGTTCCGTCTGTAACAAAATCTTTCTGTCCGACATTGCTGTAATCCGAATACTCCGGCATTTTCGGCGCATTCGCCTTTTTATCCTCGTAGGCTTCTTTTGCCTGCTGGCAGTCGATTTCTGCCTGGCTTTTTGTGCTTTCTGCTTCCTCAAGGGCTGCCGCATTCTCATCGGAAGAATCTGCCTGCCACTGGGCAAAAGCCATCTGATAAGCGGTGTCTGCCTGATTATAGTCGCTCTGTGCTTTAACATAAGCAGTATTCAGCTCCCCAAGCTCCTTCTGATAGTCCGGGAGGGTTTTATTCTGATATGTAGTCAACGCCTCTGCATATGCTCTCTGGATTTCTGCCTCCTGCGCCGCCTGCTCTTCCGCCTTAGCCTGGGCATCTGCTGCCGCCTGCTCTGCCTGCGCTTTCGCTGCAGCCTGGGCATCCGCCGCCGCCTGGGCCTGAACAGAAGCCAGCTGGGATTTCAGGGATGCAATATAATTCTCTTTATCCTTCACCTGCTGCTCCAGGCTTCCTGCCTTGGCTTTCGCATCGTTCTGTTTCTGTTCAGCCTGATCAGATTTATTGATCGTATTTTCATAATCGTACTGCCCGGATTTTACATTCAGCTCTGCTTTCGTATTGTCGCGTTCAAGATCCTTTAACTCGAACTCTACAAGCTTTGTTCCTTTTTTGACAGAATCGCCCTCTGCAAAGGATACATTTTTTATCTGTGCATTTACCGGTGAATAAAATGTTTTCTGCTCATCGCTGACCACTGTACCGGTCGCATCCACAATTTCTTCCACATCCCCGGTCGCAGCCTTTGTAACCGTGACCTGTGGCACCTGCTCTCCTCCGCCTGCGCCACCGGTTACTGAATAAATACCTCCGGCTACAACAGCCACTACAACTACACCGATTGCAATCTTTTTCCCTTTTTTCATTTTTAATTTATGCCTCCTCAACGTACTCCTCGTTGATCATGTCCGATTCGATCCTTCCATCCATAATACGGACAACTCTTTTCGCCTGTGCTGCGATTCCATTATCATGGGTGATCAGAATCAGCGTTTCTCCTGATCTGTGCATATCTTTAAGGATTTCCATGATCTCTCTGCTGGAAGCGGAATCCAGGTTTCCCGTCGGCTCATCTGCCAGGATCACCGGTGGCTTCGCAGCGATAGCTCTTGCAATAGCCACTCTCTGCTGCTGTCCACCTGACATTTCGCTTGGTTTATGATCCATACGCTTCTCAAGGCCGACTTTTTTCAGTGATTCCACCGCAAGCTTTCTCCTTGTTTTTCTGTCGATTCCGCGATAGATCAGCGGAAGCTCTACGTTCTCCAGCGCTGTGAGATTGGCGATCAGGTTAAATCCCTGAAAAATAAAGCCGATTTCCTTATTTCGGATCACAGAAAGCTCATTATCCTTCATGGTAGATACATCGGTTCCATTCAGATAATATTTACCGGAGGTAGGAACATCCAGACAGCCCAGCATATTCATAAACGTGGATTTTCCGGAACCGGACTGCCCGATAATAGCCACAAATTCACCTTTATGTATTTCCAGGCTTACATGATCCAGCGCCCTTACCTCATTTTCTCCAGGATTATAAATCTTACAGATATCTTCCACCCGTACAAGTGCTTCTTCCATAAACAACTCCTTTTAATAAAAAAACAGAGCAGTATCTGCAGGGGAAACTTAATCTTTATACTGCTCTGTTCTTTCCGGGAAAATTCCCGTTCATTTCTATATAACGAAACAGATCTCTGAATAACTTCAGATACGAATCTTTTTTCAGAACAATCTTTCCTTTTGATTTTTATGCGTCAAGTAAAAATGCTTTATATGCTTTATACGCTTCATATACATCGGCCTTGCTTGTAACCTCCCACGGAGAATGCATGCTCAGCACAGCCACGCCGCTGTCGATAACTTCCATTCCATAAAGTGCTGCAATGTAAGCGATCGTTCCACCGCCGCCAAAATCAACTTTTCCAAGCTCTGCTGTCTGGAAAGCAACATCATGATCATCAAAGATCCGGCGCACTCTTGCCACATACTCGGCATTGGCATCATTGGAACCGGATTTTCCTCTTGCTCCGGTGAATTTATTGAGGACGATACCTCGTCCCAGGTACGCTGCGTTCTTTTTCTCAAAAGCTTCGCTGTAAGCCGGATCATAGCCTGCACTTACATCGGAAGAAAGCATGCTGGAATTGCGAAGTGCTCGTCTCACTGCCAGTTCAGAATAGCAATCCATTCCATCCAGAAGCTCTGCCACACTGTTCTCAAAGAATCTGGACTGCATGCCTGTAGCACCTACACTTCCGATTTCTTCTTTATCTACAAGCAGGCAGCATCCGGTACGCTTCGGTGTTTCATTCATCTCCAGCATTGCAGCAAGTGATGTGTACGCGCATACACGGTCATCCTGTCCATAAGCTGCGATCATGCTTCTGTCAAGTCCACATTCTCTGGCTTTTCCGGCAGGAACGATCTCCAGCTCTGCTGAAAGAAAATCTTCTTCCTCGATGCCGTATTTCTCATTTAAGATTTTCAGGACATTCTGCTTTACAGCGTCTTTTTTCTTATCATCCGGCAGATCTTTCAGCGGTCTGCTGCCGATCAGGATATCGAGACTCTCTCCCTCGATCACCTCTGCTGCTTTTTTCTGGAGCTGTTTACCAGCCAAATGGATCAGAAGATCTGTAATATAGAGAACCGGATCCTCCTCGTCCTCTCCCACACTGACTTCAACAACGCTGCCGTCTTTTTTCGCAACTACACCGTGCATGGCAAGAGGAAGTGTCACCCACTGATATTTCTTCACGCCACCATAATAATGGGTATCCAGATAAGCCAGGTCTGTATCCTCATAGAGCGGATTCTGCTTGATATCCAGACGTGGAGAGTCAATGTGCGCGCAAAGAATGCTCATACCTTTGGAAAGCTCTTCTTCTCCTACATGAAACAGAGCAACGATCTTCTTCATCCCCACTGTATAGACCTTGTCACCGGCTTTGATCCCGTTGCCTTTTGCAAGCTTCGCCTCAAGGGACTCATAGCCTGCTGCCTCTGCTTCTTTTATGATCTCTGTAACACATTCGCGCTCTGTTTTTCCTTTATTAAGAAAATTTCTGTAAGCTTTCGCAAGCTTCTCCATTTCATTCTCATCTGCTTCTTTATAAGAAAGCCATGCATTTCTTCTTTCCATATGATATTCCACCTTTCTTATATGTTTCGAAATCTCACGAACCACAGATTTTCTGCATCTGTTCATTCCGTGGGATTTCATTTCTCATCATATTATCTGCAATCTGTCTAACATTATAATTCAAATAATCGCAGATTTCCACCGCAATTCCCATTCTTTACAAAATCTTCACGATTCGCTATAGTAGTTCTTAAGAATTAGCCCTGTTTTCTTTGTTTTCTGACTTTCAGGGCCAGGGAGGAATCATCATGCAATCATCAGATCAGTTAAAAACACTGCTTCGCTCTGTCAACCGAAAGAGTTACCCAGCTTATAAATCACTTCGTGGTGCCTATCAGTTTGACAGATATATTTTATCCATCGATCATGTACAGGGAGATCCTTTTGCCGCTCCTTCTCATATCAGTGTGCGGCTTTCCCACAAAGATACCGGTTTTCCGGCAGAATATTATAAGGATACACTCACCCGCATTACACTTGGAGATTTTCTGAACCGTCAGTTTGAGCACCAGGTCAGCCGCTATACCTTCCGCGCAAAAGGCTCCGGAAAAAGCGGTCTGATCTCTGTCAGTCACTGCGGACAGGAAGTTCTCGCACGTACAGCCTGCGAGATCACGGAAAAGGGAATCATCGCCCGCTTTTTTATCGGTTTTCCGGCTAACGGCCGCACCATCAACGCAACAGAGCTTGAAAAAATCCTCTTCGATTTTCTTCCGGTCTGTGTGCACAAAGCGTTCTTTTACAGAAATCTTGACGCAGCTGCACTTCGGCATGCCATCTTTCTCGCAGAAGATCAGGCTTATATACGCCGGGAGCTGAAACGCCGTTCCCTTGCAGCCTTTGTAAATGACGGAGCCATTCTTCCCAGGGAAAGTGGGATCTCTTCACGCCCGATGAAGGATTCTGTTCCTTTTGTCTCACCGGACAGTCTGCGGATTTCACTTGATCTGCCGCATAAGGGCACCATCACCGGTATGGGGATTCCCTGCGGCATCACCCTGATCGTAGGTGGCGGCTACCATGGCAAATCCACCCTTCTCAATGCACTGGAGCTGGGCGTTTACAACCATATTTCCGGTGACGAACGGGAATATGTGATCACCGATGCCTCTGCCCTGAAACTGCGTTCTGAGGATGGACGTTTTATCAAAGACGTGGATATCTCGCTTTTTATCAACGATCTTCCAAATAAAAAAGACACCCTCTGTTTTTCCACAGAGGATGCCAGCGGAAGTACCTCCCAGGCAGCCGGTATCGTAGAAGGAATGGAAGCAGGAAGTAAGGTTTTTCTGCTTGACGAGGATACCTCAGCCACCAATTTCATGGTACGGGATTCGTTTATGCAGCGTGTGATCTGCCGGGAAAAAGAGCCCATCACGCCATTTCTGGAACGTGCCCGTGAACTTTATGAAAAGGCCGGAATCTCCACGATTCTTGTTGCGGGAAGCTCCGGTGCTTTTTTCCATATCGCAGATACGGTGGTCCAGATGGACAATTATCACCCGGTTGATATCACAGCCGCCACAAGAGAGCTCTGCAAAGAATATCCGCTTTCTGTTGTCCAGCCACCTGCATTCCGGTTGCCGCAAAGCCACCGCATCATGACCTGGTCCAGACCTGCGCCTTCCCGTCACAGCCGCCCCGGACAGCCGGAACGCCTGAAAACCAAAGTTTATGGAAAAGACGGCTTCTCCCTCGGAAAAACAGACATTGATCTCCGCTATATCGAACAGCTTACTGATTCCGAGCAGACTGCCGCTCTGGCGCTTCTTCTGAAATACGCCTGCGAGCATCTCATCGACGGAAAACGGACTCTGCCTGAGATCGTCACCTACCTGGACTCCCAGCTAAAAAAGCAGGGGCTTTCCTTCTTCTCGGAAGGTTCTTATATCTCCTGTGGATATGCACTTCCACGAGTTCAGGAGATTTATTCCTGCTTCAACCGCTACAGACGCCCGTAAATATATTTTTCATAATACTATCCGTAAATCAAAACCACCGTCCTGTCGGCTCTGTCTTGCCATACAGGACGGTGGTTTATCTTCATACATATTTTAGGGAAAGGAAAGAGTTTTTCTTAAGAGCTTCTGTTCTCTTAAGATGTTTATATCATACAGGATAAATGTGAGAGAAATTTGTACATTTTCTAATAAAATTATAAAATTTATAAAGAAACATGAAAAAAATGCTTATTTCACAGTTACCGTGCAGTATGTCTTTTTATTCCCTGTCTGTATGGTAATTTTAGCTGTACCTTTTTTCACCCCTTTTACAATTCCACCGGAAGTTACTGTGACAATTTTGGAATTAGAGCTTTTGTAGGTTGTTTTCTGAGTGCAGTTTGCCGGAAGAACTTTCACTGTCAGTTTTTTTGTCTTTCCCCTTGCAAGAGTTAATTTTGATGGAGATACCGAAATCTTTGTAGCTACGATATCCTGCACTTTAACATTCACTTTCGCCGAAATTCCACTCTTTAATTTCACTGTAATCACAGCTGTTCCTGCTTTATTTGCTGTTACTTTTCCCTGCTTGCTGACTGTCACATTTTTATTTGATGCACTCCAGGAAAGAACAGAATCACCTTTCTGAATCTGTGTAACTTTAATTACAGCTGTCTTTTTCACTTTTAACGTGAGGCTGGTTACACTTAACTTAAGTTTTTTCGGAAGTTTTGAAATTTTTTCAGTTTTTTTGTTTCCACATATTACGCATACAGCTTCTCGCTTTCCTTCCGCAAAGACGGTTGCATCCTTCACTGTTTTCCATGCTCCGTAACTGTGCTTGCATTCTTTTGGCGCACCAACTGTAATCTTTATGTTCAAAACCGCACTCTTAAAATTGTCAGTCTCAGAAGCTGTTACTGTAACAGTTGCAGTTCCCTTTTTCTTTCCATAGACAAAGCCATTTTCTGTTACCGATATCAGCTGTGTATCTGATGACTTATAAGAAAGATTTCCATCCCCTTCTTCCAGGTAAGTATCAAGACGGATTGCCTTTTCGCCTGCTGTCACTGTATAAGACATTGTTCCCTGCAAAGTCTGCACACCTTTTGTAACTTTGATGACAATCGTTTTTTCTGCCGCATCATATTCCCTGGTCTCCGAAGCAGATACTACGATTTCTGCAGTTCCGGGATGTTTTACAAGAACTCTTCCAAGTCTGGATACCGAAGCAACGGAATTATCTGATGAAGTATAAGTGAGATCACCATCTCCTTCCTTCAATGTAATATCCAGATAAAAGCCTCTGTCTCCTGATGTTTTTGAGTAAAGATCTGTTCCTTCCAGAATCTGATTTCTTTTTCGAACAGTAAGCTGACATTTTGCTTGTGCACCTGGCATGTTTTCCACTGTAACTGTAATTACAGCTGTTCCTGTATTTTTTGCAGTAACTGTTCCATCTTCTGCGACAGACGCAACTGTCTTATCTGATGAAGACCATATTTTTTTCAGCGCATCCGTTTTTGTTCCTTCTATTGCTACATCTGCTTCCAGTTTTATTGTTTCACCAATGTACAGATCACTTTCTTTATTATTCAGAGTAATACTGCAGTTTTTATTTTTCCATTTTGCGTAAAGAACCATGTTTTCTGTAACTCTGTCCCCGGAAAAATCCCATGCAGTATGATACTCCGGATCTGTATACCATCCCTCAAACGTACAATATTCCCGTGTCGGATCGGCCGGTCTGGAAACCAGGGTATTTCCGGAAATTCCGGTAATTGCAGATACTCTGCTTCCACCCACACTGTCAAATGACATCGTATAAGTTATCTCAGGTTTTTTAAATACAGCTTCAATGATCAGATCCACATCTGCAACTGTATAGTATTCACCGTCTTTCACCGATACTCCATTTACTGTAAGTGTTTCCAGTGTTTCTCCCTCATCCGGTTTAGCCTGTATGAGAATTCTGTCATTTCTCTGTATCTGTGCACCATCGGACAGTTCCTCATCTCCTCGCATAACGATAACTTTTTCAGGGATCTTGATTGTCCGGATCTGTTCATCTTCGGAAGATGCCGAAACAAAGCTTGTATCCATAGCTTTGCTTATCACACCGGAATATGTCTGAATACCTTCTCCGATATGTAACTTATAAGTTCCATCCACAAGTTTTCCTGTTTTTAATACCAGGTCAGCTTTTTTGGTAACTTCTACGCCTTTATAATTTTTTATATCAGAAGTTTTGATTTCAGGTATGACTTCATAATGAGAAGCTCCCAGTGTAAGATCAAACACAGCACTTCCAAGAGAAGCTTTCTGGATATATTTATCAAAAACAATCGTTATTCTGTTGTAATTTACAGCCTGCCCTGCAATAGCGGCTCCGTTTTTGGATACCATTTCAATATTAACATCCAACTGTGGAGGTGGCACTTCAAGCTTTTCTGATTTAACTGTTTCATATCCTTCTTTGCTGTAGGAAACCTGCCAGAGTCCTTCCGGCACATCCCATCCGTAAGCTCCTTCTTTGTCTGTTTTCTGAGGATTGATCTGCTGATATTCTTCTGCATCCCATACCTGCATATTTCCCTCATCATTTTCGTAATAGAGGGTTGCTGTCACACCTTCCAGACGATTTTCCGGGAATGTTTCATATACATAACCACTGGGATCTACAATAACCTTTGCATTGGTAATTTTGTATTTTTTTCTCAGTTTTTTAATCCTGTCACGAAGCGCTTTTTTCTCCTTATCCGTCTTATCTGCCATAAGGTAATCCATAAACTCTTCGTCATTAAAAATGTCCGCGTATACATCATTCATCCATTCCTGCGCGGTTTTGTTGTTCAGGTCTCTCATACTCTGATTGGTCTGCTGCATTTTTTTTGCAACCTGTTTCCAGATCTTATCATAATTACCGTTGTCGGCACTGTCATTACTGATCACTTTATCAGTCATATCATAGGCAGTATCTAACCGTTCAGCAAGATCAACCAGTTCCTTCTTCGCCTTCCACTCCATAGCTTTATTTCTGATACGCGGATTCGTGGATTTTTCTGCTTCGGCAATGATATCATCCATGGCTTTATTTGCCTCAGATTTTTCATACTTATAGTTACTTGTCTCTTCCAGAAGTTTGAAATAATCCATAGCCTCTTTGGCATTCTTTATATCTTTTATTCCCTGTTTGATTTCACCTGTATCTACTTTTGCATAAAGCGAAAGTGCCTCAGAAGAAACGGAACCTTTTACACCGATTCCTCTCCTGCACAATACATATGTACCGTCATCCAGTAACATATAATACTGTGTTGTTAAATATTCTGTACCATTTCTGACAACTGACTGCATATCTGCTTTCAGATCAAAGTATACTTTGCTGCCGTCTACATCAATACATGTATATGTATCCGACGGTGTAAAAGCGGCATCTTTCTGTATCTCATTTAGTGCCATGAGTTTTGTATGACTGGAATCATCCATTGTAACTTCTGATTCATAGCCGGAAATTCCACCTATAAGTTCATAGAATTTACCATTCTGAATACTGCTGATTTCATATGGAAGAGCGGTTACCTCTCCATAGTTAAATGCGATCGGCTGAAACTCTATTGAAAAACTTTCAGGAATTTCTCCGGAATTAAGTTTCTGTGATGCCATCCATACATCCATCACTTCATCATAATATAACGGAACTTCCAGAGTATTTCCGTTTTTCAGACTAATGAGCATCTGTACATCATTTACAGTTCTGTTATCGTCAAAATACGCCTTAAACGAAAACGGATAAGTTGGATTATAGCTTATAGTACTGCTTGCAATTTCCTGTGTCGGGTCATTAATAACCAGTACATTTCCACCATTGTATCCAATCTCCAGTTTCAGAACAGATGCTGTACTGGTTCCATACTGAACTTCCACCGTCTCAGATTCTTTTCCTTCTTTTGTAGCCGCTTTCAGATGGTGCAACGTATTTTTGCTTCCGGAATTCAGCTCTACTGCTACCCGATACACGCCGTATTTATTTGAGGTCGTCTGTCCAATAAGAATTCCTTCATCATAGATTTCAATAGAAGAATTTTTCGGCCCGATTCCATTTGCAATTAGGTTTGTATAATTGGTCTGTGCAGGTACATTAATTGTAAGTTCATTCAACTGTACCGCAGCTTTTCCAAGAAGTTCTGTTCTTCTGTCAGTATCATATGCATATTCCACAGAACCTGAAAATTCCAGTTCACTTACCGTAACTGTAGTAAGCACCTTTACACTGTAACGTACCAGAAGCTCTTTTTTATCTGTGTTCCAGGTAAGCTTATTTCCCGATACCCCAACACTTTCCTGTTTTCCATCTACAGTAAAAGATTTTTCTACAAATTTTGTACCGGAAGGAACTTCCAATGTTACTGTTTTTCCGGAAATTCCCATTTCATCATTAAAAACATATTTTGCACGTACATGGATATAATCTCCGATCCTCGCATAACTGTTGTTCACCAGAATTCCACTTTCCTCACGAACAAGCAGCTGTCTGCTTACTTCCGGTGCCGGTATCGTAACATCGGTTTCCTGTATAATTCCATCCATAATGGAAACCTCTGAAGATACATATTTTTCATTCATGGAATCTTCTTTTTGAAGCTCACCCAAAGTCTGATAATTTCCAAGTCCTGCATCTTTATCTGCGGCAGCCAGAGTATATGTGCCTTTTTCGAGATTATCCATGGTAACCATGGTGCTGCCACTGGTCACAAGTGTGACTCTGTCTCCTTTTTTATCGTATAAAGCCAGATTATTTGTTCCTGAAGTCAGACCTTTTTCCCATTCAACAGAAACCATCAGTGATCCTCTGCCTTTAAATACCCCTGAAAAATAAAGATTTCCAAATGTATTGACACTTGTTGTAATGGTCTGCGTTCCACACTGATCTGTCTTGATCTCTGCCGTAAATGTTTCTCCTGGATTCCATCCGGATCCATCTACATATACTCTCGGCCAGTCCTTCATGGACAATTTTGATTTTGTTTTGGTCTTATCACGGATCAGCGTTACCTCTAAAGGTTTGAGAACATCCTTTTCTGAACTCCTTGACGAAGATGCCAGAACATTTTTTTCATAGGAAAGGTCGAATTCCACAATACCACTTAACGGTTCTACTTCCAGATTCAATCCTTTTCCCAGTTCCTGTTCACTTAAAGTTAAACGCTGCGTTTCATAACCGGTTTTTGATACAACAACCTCAGCTTTCTCATCAGCAACCTCCAGCGTACATTTTCCGGATGCATTGGTAATTCCTGAAGTTTGTCTGGAATAAACCCCATTCAGTTTCTGTGATACTGACACATAAACACCTGGCAGCGGATTTCCGGATACCTGATTAACCGCAGATATTTCGCAGGTTGTATTATGAAATGGTTTCAGCTGGAACTGTATTACATTCAGTCCTTCATTCAGCGTTTTTTCATAAATCGTATCATCTACCCGATATTTTCGCTTTCCATTTCCGGTAAGTTCCAGAGAATATCCGATCTTATCTCCTGCTGCCAGATATTTCAGTTCTGTACCCTTTTCCAGAAGTCGGTCTTTCCCTTCTGTCTTATCATAGAAATTCAATGTAAAATCATCACTGGAAACCTTTCTTCCCTCTGCATAAAACTCCACTGCAACATCTGCTACAGCACTCAGGTCTGAAAAATCTTCCAGCGTTGTCTGACCCTGAACGATTTTAATTCCGGATCTTTCTGCATATTTCATATTTCCCGCATACAGCTCTGCCTTATAAATTCCAGTCTCAAGTGCCGGGATCGTAAATTCTGTTTTTCCGTCCATTGACATTTTAACCACTGAACTTCCATAAGAATTTTTCAGCTGAAGACTCATTTTGCCATCTTTGACAAATTCAGCAGGAATCTTCACATTCAAAAGTCCCTCTATTTTGAGCGGTATCTGATAATTATATGAGCTGTCAAAATTTATGACATTTTCTTCTCCTGCATTATTAGTCACAGTTGCAGATAAAGCCGAAATCTCCTGCATATCCTCATCAATATGGAATGTTCCCTTAAATGCCTGCTCCTTTTCGTTGTATTCAGCCACAACATCCATGGTTCTGGTTTCCTGAGACTGCACATAGGTAATATGATATTTTACAGTTTTCATATTTTCTGCTGTCAGGTAGATCTGCATATCCTGATTCATTTTTGCAAAACCTTTTTTGCTTTCCCCGACTTCATACCAGAAAGAAGTATTGGTTACTTCTGTTTTATTTTCAATTTCCCACAGAAGGAACGGATATCCATTATTGATTGTACTGTAAATTCCCCAGGTTTCTGAGAAATCCCAGCCTTCATAATTTCCCTCTGTTCTCATTTTTTCTCTTGAAAGAGGTGTTCCCTTATCTGTATCTTTACAGAAACTTGTAGTGCTGCAGTAATAGGAATTCGTTACTGTTCCATAACTGCTTCCGATCAGGCCTCCGCCAGTTCCTTCATTTGCTTTTCCCGTGGAATAACAGTTTATTATTTTTCCATAATAGTATCTTCCAACAAGACCTCCGGCAGTATTACCTGTGACATTACCTCTTGCAAATGAATTTTCAATAGTTCCATAATAATTGTCTCCAGCAAGACCTCCAACCTCACTGCCTTCAGTAACAGTTCCTGTTGCAAAACTCTCTGTAATCTGTCCGTTATTATACCCGGCCAGACCTCCCCCAGTTCCCTTACCACTTATATTTGCCTGGCTGCTGCAGTGTCTGACAACTCCAGTATTCTCATTCATTCCCACAAGTCCGCCATGATTTCCCTGTGAACTCACTGATCCGGATGTCTTACAGTTTTCTAGGATTCCCCTGTTACTTCCCACAAGAATTCCCGTATTTGAGCTTGCTTCTACAGTACCTGAAATATTCAGGTTACGGATCTCTCCTTTATTTATTCCAAAAAATCCTGTATTCTCTTCTGACCTTCCGGAAATTTTAAGTCCCTGAATTGTATATCCTTTTCCGTCAAAGAAGCCTTCAAAAGCATCTGCTCCATTACCTCCGACAGGCGTCCAGTTTCCGCTGGAAAGTTCAATGTCATTTCCAAGCACATAGTAATTTTTTCCTGCAAGAGGAAGTTTTCCTTCTGTCAGCGCCTGCAGTTGAGCTTCTGTTTTGATTACATAAGGATTTTCCTCACTTCCATCTCCACTGATCTCGATCTCCTCTTCTTCTCCCCGCAAATCAATTACCGGATATCCTTTTTCACCGATATTCCAGATGTGTTCAAAATCCCAGCCTGTGTAAGAAGATTTTTCTTTTAATTTTGCCGTTAACAGAGGAATACCTTCTCTGTTTCCGGTATTTGCCGCATTATAATAGCAGAATCTTACTTTATCCGAGTATCGGTATCCTACCAGTCCTGCACCTTTATTATCATTGGTCATTCCGACACTGTAACAGAAATACATGCTGCCATAATATTCTCTGCCGACAAAACCTCCGGTATTTCCGGTTCCGGATACACGTCCCCAGGAATAACTGTTTCGAACAACTCCCTGATTATATCCTATGAAACCTCCGGCATCTTCTCTGCTTCCCGATACTTTTCCTGTAGCACTACAGTATTGAATCGTTCCGTTGTTACTTCCGACGAAGCCGCCTGCTATCCCACTTCCTTCTACAGTCACGTCTGCCTGGCATTTTTCTATTGTTGCATTTTGTTCATTTATGCCGACAAGACCTCCATGTGTTTCTGTTGAAGACACATTTCCGGATACAGAACAGTTTTCAATTCTTCCTTTATTGCGACCTGCAAGGATTCCGGCATTGGAAGTATTTTCCACACTTCCTTCCACCTTCAGATTTCGAATTGTTCCCTCATTACTGCCAAACAGACCTGCATCCAAATTTCCTCTTCCGGAAATTTTGAGGCCACGAATTGTATATCCCTGTCCATCAAAAACTCCCCCGAAAGAATCTGTTCCATTTCCGCCAACAGGTGTCCAGTTTTCACTGCTCAGAGTAATATCGTTTCCCAGAATATAATAATAATTTCCGTTTACCGGAAGCCTGTTCTCCGTAAGAGCCTGCAACTGCGCTTCTGTTGTAATAACATACGGATTTTCTTCACTTCCGTCTCCGGCAATCTCTATCTCTTCAAGCTCTCCCTGACGCTGAATTACCGGATAACTGTTTTCCGACATTGTCCATATATGGGAAAAATCCCAGCCGGAATAGGTTTCCTGTTTTTTCAGCTTCTGTGTTGTTGCCGGAATTCCATCGCGGTTTCCCGTATTCGCAGAATTAAAATAACAGAATCGGATCACATCTGAATATCTGCTGCCTACAAAACCACCTCCGGTATTGTCATTTACATTTCCTGACGAATAGCAATATGTAATTTTTCCATAATAATTTCTTCCGCAAAAGCCTCCAGTATTTCCGGTTCCGGATACCTTTCCCCTTGCATAACTGTTTTCAATATTCCGGTTGTTATATCCTACAAAACCTCCGGTATCTTCTCTGCTTCCGGATACTTTTCCCCGGGCCCCACTGTAACGGATTGTTCCGTTATTGCTGCCTGCAAAACCTCCTGCTTCACCATTTCCTGTAACAGTTACATCTGATATACAGTCTTCTATTACTGCATTTTCTTCGTTTATTCCGATAAGTCCACCATGTGTTCCTAAAGATTCCACAGCCCCGGATACTGTACAATTTTCGATTTTTCCTTTATTCTGCCCAAGTAAAATTCCTGCAAATGACTCCGCCTCTACTTTTCCGGAGACATTAAGATTCCGGATTGTTCCTGTATTTGCCCCGAAAAGTCCTGTGTATACCTCACCTCTTCCTGAAATTTTAAGTCCACTGATCGTATGACCCTGTCCATCAAAAATCCCACAGAAGACATCCGTATCATTTCCGCCGATGGGTGTCCAGTTCTCACTGCTCAATGTAATATCATTGCCAAGAACATAATAATTCTTTCCTTTTAGCGGAAGTGTTCCGACAGCCAGAGCTTCCAGCTGTTTCTCTGTTACAATCTGATAAGGATCTTCTTCACTTCCATCTCCTTCAATCTCTATCTCACCTGCTTCTTCTCTTAAGCTGATCACAGGATATCCTTTTTCTCCCAGAGCCCATATATGTTCAAAATCCCAGCTTGTATATGTTTCCTGTTTTTTCAGCTTCTGCACGGTCATTGGAATTCCCTGTCGATTTCCTGTGTTGGAAGCATTATAATAGCAAAAACGAATACTGCTGTAATATCTATCATTTACAAAACCTGCTCCGGCATTATCATTTACCATTCCAAGTGCATAGCAGAATTTAATGGAACCATTGTAGGCTCTTCCCGCAAAGCCTCCAGATGTATTGCTTCCGGATACTTTTCCCCATGCATAACAGTTCTCGATAGTTCCGCTGTGATATCCGGTAAAACCTCCTGCGTATTCAGTACTTCCTGATACCTTTCCGGCAGCACCACTATAGCGGATAGTTCCCTGATTACTGCCCACAAAGCCTCCTGCTTCACCGGTTCCCGAAATTTCAGCAGAAGCAGTACTATTCTCGATCACACCTTTATTACTGTTCAGACCGACCATTCCTCCATGGCTTCCTGTTGAAGAAACCGTACCGGAAACAGAGCAGTTTTCAATCCGTCCATTATTACAGCCTGCCAGAATTCCTGCCTCAGAAACGGCCTCAATATTTCCTGCTACTGTCAGATTACAGATTGTACCATTGTTTTCCCCGAAAAGGCCTGTATATCTTTCATTTCTTCCTGAAAGCTTCAATCCACTGATCGTATGGCCCTGTCCATCAAAAACTCCTCCAAAAGCATCCATGTTATTTCCGCCAACCGGAGTCCAGTTCTCACCTGTCAGCACAATATCGTTAGCAAGGACATAATAATTACGTCCTTTCAGCGGTAACTCACCGGCACAGAGTGCCTGCAGCTGATTTTCTGTTTTTATAAGATAAGGATCTACCTCACTTCCGTCACCTTCAATCTCAACAGCTCCCGCTTCTCCCCGAAAATCAATTGCCGGATAACTGTTTTCATCCATTGTCCATACATGCTCAAAATCCCAGCCATAATACGTATTCTGGTCTTTTAATTTCTGTAATGTTACCGGAATTCCCTCACGGTTTCCTGTATTAGCTGAATTATAATAACAGAATTTCGGCCCACACTGATAAAAATATCCACCGAATCCTTTACCTGTATTATCATTAACTGTACCCGATGCATAACAGTATTTCACTGAAACTCTTTCCGATCTTCCAAGAAATCCTCCTGTATTACCCGAACCGGATACGGTTCCTCTTGCATAACAATTTTCGATTTTTGCAGTGTTGTATCCTACAAATCCACCGTTTTCTCCATTTTGACCGCTTACATTTCCAAGTGCTCCACAGCCACTTACTGTTCCATAATTTTCCCCCATGAACCCGCCTGCATTACCATTACCGGTTACTGTTACAGACGCTGTACTGTTTTTAACTGTACCTGCATTCTCTCCTATAATTCCTCCACCATCAGACGAAGAAGTTACGCTTCCTTCTGTCCGGCAGTTTTCTACTGTTCCTTTGTTATAACCGATAAGAAGACCAGCTATTCCGTTAACATTCAGATTTCCCTGAATACTGAGATTTCTCACAGTTCCTGAATTATATCCGAAAAAGCCAGCATATCCTTTTACAGAATCGGTCTGCACATTACTGACAGTAAAATTATTTCCATCAAAAACGCCCTTAAAACAGTTGTTTCCGTCTTTTCCAACTGGAATCCATGTTTCTGTAAGGGCAATATCATTTTTCAGAATAAAATATCCACCAAGTGATGCGGACTGAGTTAACTGAGACATTTTCCTAAGATCTGCCTCTGTACTGATCTCATAAGGTTCATCCTCTGTCCCTTTTCCCGTCCACTGGGTATCATCTGAAAAAACTGCTATCTCATTTTCGCTTTCAAGAGCTTCCGTTTTTTCTTCTGTCTCTTCACTGTCCAGTGTAAGCTCCTGGCTCTCATTTTCAGTGTCCGAATTCCCGGGCTCCTCAATAATTTCTTCTTCTGGCTCGGATTTTTCCTCCTCTGTTTCCAGCTCCTCAATTTCCGGATTTTCTGCTTCCGGAGTTACTTCCGCTGAACTTTCCTCCTGCTGTGGTTCCGATACCTCCGTCTCAGGTATATACGTTTCCTCTGTTTCATCTGACGACACATCAGCGGATTCCTGCACAGTTTCATTTTCTTCTTCCGAAGTATCCGAAAATACATCTCCATCCGACATATCATCCTGCCATTCCGTCATCTGTTCTGATTCCATAGCCAGAACAGAAAAACTGTCCATAGGCAAAATCATCAGGACCGCCAACAAAATGGCCAGAAACTGCCTGCCCCTTCTTTTCATACTTTTTCTCCTTCCATATGTTATTTTTGAACAATTATAGCATATGTCATCTTCTTTTTCATTATTATTCTCATATATTTTATATTCTTTCTGATATAGTGTTACATTTCTCTTTTTTTCAAAATATTCTCGAAATACTATGTGAACTACAAAAAAAGCCCCCGATATTAAACCGGGAACTTTCTTATAATTTTGAGAATATTCATTTGCACGCGTCAGTCGTGTCTCTGTTCCTTATTATCGTATGTCTCACAGAATCTGGCAGCAAAAGCCGGAGGCTCCTGGTGTGCATACAGATGTGAGATATCTCCGAAAGAACTCATACGGAAAGAGGCGATGCCCTTTCTGCGCTCTTCTGTTACGATCGTGCTTACAGAAGACGGTGCAGCACAGAAATTCTGCAGCATTACCAGTGGAGAAATACTGAGAAGATAACTGATCAGCACACAGCTTACTCCAAAATGGCAGAAGAAAACAAGGGTATCCTCGTTCGCTTTCTCGGCTCTGTAGTAATGCCCTTCACGGACATAACCATGCTCAGCCAGAACCTTGTCAAAGTTTTTGGTTACCCAGTCATATTCTTCCTTCATATGGCCTTCTTTAAGGATATCATTATCCCACCAGCTGTCAAAGCTGTAAAAGTTCTCAACCTTCGTCCAGTCCTGCGGAAGCCAGTCCCACGGGATGATCTTTTCCCCGTTTCTGTCGGGTCTTCGGATCTGGACATCAAACTCCCGCAGCCACTTACATTCTGTCGCTGTTCTTCCCGTCTTTTTTAAAGTACAGGAAGCAGTATCCTTCGCTCTTCCAAGAGGCGAGACATAAAAATCCCTGACATCAAGCGCAGCGATCTTTTCGGAAAGAAATTCCGCCTCTTTCCAGCCCTTCTCTGTCAGGGAATCTATTGTATAATCCGGGTCTCCATGTCGTATAAAAAGTAATTTCATCTTTTTGTGTCCTCCATTTTATAACCTGGATTTCCATTATATTCTTATTTTTTCTGTTGTCAATTCCTGTTGTCTTTTTTTTCATCTGTTCAGGCTTCACTCACAGCTTTTTCCTTCGCTGCATTCTCCTGCTCTCTCAGCTCGTGAACCGCCTTTTTCAGCGCCTCAAAGCTCTCCTCGCTGATGATATGCTCGATCCTGCAGGCATCGTGAAGAGCTGTTTTTTCCTGGACTCCCAGCATGATCAGCCAGGAAGAGATCAGCTGATGACGTTCGTATACCTTATCTGCGATCTTATGACCTTCCTCAGTCAGACGGATATCTCCGTTATCTGCAACTGTGATCAGATTCTTCTGACGCAGGTTCTTCATGGCAACACTGACGCTCGGCTTCTTAAACCCCATCTCAGCCGCTATATCCACCGCTCTCACAAGTGAGCTCCTGTTTCCCAGAATCAATATGGTTTCCAGATAATCTTCTGATGATTCATTTGATCTCATGCTATTTACACCTCCCGCGGTTTGTTCAAACTAACCAAGTTAATCATAGCATACTTTCATTGATTGGGCAATGGTTTTCCGAGAAAAAAAAGCCTGACAGCTTTTGCTGCCAGGTCTTTATCATTTTTTCTTGATTTCTTCTGCCACAGTCTGAATACTCTGATCTGAACAGCGCTTTAACATTCTGGAAAGCTCCAGAAGTTTTTCCCTGGAATAATTTCCCTTAAGCAGTTCTCTGTAGCCCTGCATCTTCATTCCAATCAGGATATGTACCAGATCATTATCTGCTTCTTTTCCGCATTTTTTCCGGAAATTCTCCTGAAGAAGCTGTTCCATTTTTGTGCAGGTGTCCTCCCAGAAATTTTCATATCTGGTTCCTTCTGCACCTTCCATGAGAATTCTCGCAATATCTCTGTTTTCCCAGACGAATTCCATAAAAAGCTGGTCGTATTCTTCTGATATCGTCTGCTCTTCGTTTTGGGAATCTGTCAGTTTCCCGGCTATCTGCTCCATTTCTCCGACCGTTTCCTCCACGATCTTCTCAAAAAGAGCTGCTTTGCTTTCAAAAAAGAAATACAAAGCTCCCGTAGTCACATCTGCTTTTTTGCAGATGGCACGAAGAGAGGCTTTCAGAAACCCTTTGTCCCTGAATTCCTCTTTACCGGCTTCCAGAAGTCTGCTCCGCACAGCACTTTCTGTTTTTTCCATATTTTACGCACTCCATTGTTGTTTCGTTGCTGCTTTTTCCGCTTTCTCCGCCTGCGGAAAAAAATCTGCTCATTTCTGATCAGCTCCTGACATATCTTTGATATTATTATGTCAATCTGATCCTATTCGTATTTTAACGTATATCTCCTGAAAATGGAAGTCTCTGTGTGTAAATTTATTTGCCTGTGTTATGATTTCAATCCGTATTTTACTGCTATGGCTGCAGCATCGGTGAATCGCCTCTGTCTGTAACGATCTCGTACCCCACAGATTGCACCCTTCTGGAAAGACAGCCCCTGCATTCCGCGGCCTCCTCACCTGTACAGATTTTATTATCGTAAAGCTCATACTGCTTCCGGTTCTTCACCGGTGACAGATTAGGCATCACAACATTTGCCCCTGCCAGAAAGCCTTTCTCCCTGCCCCGGGGATCCAGGGTTCCCAGTGCTGTGGTTGCCGGAAGAAGTACCTGTGGAAGCATGATCCGGAGTACAGACAGAAGGAAAAGTGTCAGCTCCACGCTTCCCGGTTCTTCCTCTGCAAATTTCGTATCATGATGCGGAATAAACGGCCCGATTCCTACCATATGCGGATTTAATTCTTTCAGAAAAACAAGATCCTCTGCCAGATGTTCCAGGGTCTGTCCCGGTGCTCCCACCATAAATCCGGCGCCGATCTGATAGCCAAGTTCTTTCAGATCATAAAGGCACTGCTTTCTGTTGGCGAGACTGAGATTTTCCGGATGCAGGTAACGGTAATGATCTTCATTCGCAGTTTCATGCCGGAGAAGATAGCGGTCTGCACCTGCCTCCTTAAATTTCCGATAACTTTCTTTTGATTTTTCTCCGATAGATAATGTGATCGCACAATCCGGATAGCTTCGTTTGATGGAGCTTATAATATCCGCCATTCTTTCATCATTAAACCAGGGATCTTCTCCTCCCTGGAGCACAAATGTCCGGAAGCCCAGCTCATGTCCATTTTCACAGCACTTAAGGATTTCATCTTTTGTCAGGCGATAGCGCACAGCGTTGGTGTTGGAGCGCCTGATTCCACAGTAATAACAGTCATTTCTGCAGTAATTGGTAAACTCTACCAGCCCTCTTGTATATATTTTATTTCCAAAATATTTCTTCTGGATTCGGACAGCCTCCTGCCGGAGCAGTTCTACAGTCTCCGGATCTTTATACAGCTTCAGAAGCTGTGGATATTCGTCCTGTTTTAGCTGGCCCTCTTTAATAAATTTTTCAACGATCCCCATAATTGATATGTCCTTTTCTTTTATTTATGAATCTGATACAGACGATTTTTTTGAAATTGATGGTATTTCTCTTTCATCTAAAAATATTCTACCATAAAATAAAAAAGGATACTACGCAATAAATACATAGTATCCGTTTCATACATATTCTTATTTGATCAGATCTTTTACAACCTCTCCTGCAATGATCAGACCTACCACTGACGGTACAAAAGCATTACTTCCCGGCACCTGGCGGCGCTGTGTGCATTTTCTGGCTGTTCCAGGAGGGCAGATGCAATGTGACTTGCAGCTGATTGCCATATCATCGATTGGTGTCATTGGTTTCTCCTGTGAATATACGACCTTCAGCTTCTTAATTCCACGCTTTTTCAGCTCACGGCGCATAACTTTTGCCAACGGGCAGACAGATGTCTTATAAATGTCTGTCACCATAAAGCCTGTCGGATCCATTTTATTTCCGGCTCCCATGGAGCTGATGATAGGGGTTCCGGAAGCCTTGGCCTGCTCTACCAGCATCAGCTTGCCGGTTACTGTGTCAATAGCATCCACAATATAATCATACTGCGAAAAATCAAAGGAATCTGCTGTCTCCGGTACATAAAAAGTCTTATGGATATTTACGACTGCATCCGGATTGATCTCCAGAATACGGTCGCGCGCCACATCTACCTTATATTTGCCAACAGTTTTTCTGGTTGCATAAATCTGACGGTTAATGTTCGTAAGGCATACTTTATCATCATCGATCAGATCCAGTGTACCCACACCGCTTCGAACAAGTGCCTCTACGGTATATCCGCCAACGCCACCGATTCCAAATACGGCAACTCTGGAATTCTTCAGCTTCTCCATTCCTTCTTTTCCAATTAATAATTCTGTTCTTGAAAACTGATTCAGCATTTTCAATTTCTCCTTATATTTCGTGTTCTATATATTCGTGTTCTATTTTCTATATATAATTTTCTCTGAAAATATCTTCTGGTATCATACATAGCCTTAATAGCTCCTGCTATCAAAAAAGCTCCTGCTGCAGTTTACTGTTTTCCGTAAGTAATGCGAATATTTTTTCTACAACAATTCAGAAAATTATAGCAATCCAATAAATTATTATATCGAAAGAAAGCAACTCAGGACATGAAGTACCGGAGTGCAGAGTCTCTGGAATCCCAGAGTGTGTCACACCATGCATAATTTCTGTGCATGAGAAACTTATTGCCCGTCATAAAATACGCTGTAACGTCGAATGCACTGGTTCATACGTTCTGAGAGCCCGGATCTGATAAGATAATCGGAACAGAATGCTATAATTAACAAGTAATTTTCTGCAGGATTATACATAACTGCGAGGATTCTATCATGTATAGATAGCCTTGTCAATATCCCCTACTGATGTACTAGGAATATTTTTTTCACTCTTGATCATACTTTTTCGCACAAAAAAAGCTCCTCTTTTCAAGGAACCTTCTTAATACTGCGGGTAGCCGGACTTGAACCGGCACGGAGTTGCCCCCGAGAGATTTTAAGTCTCTTGTGTCTGCCTATTCCACCATACCCGCATATTCAATTATTTGTTCAAAAATGGGGCCTATAGGGCTCGAACCTATGACCCTCTGCTTGTAAGGCAGATGCTCTCCCAGCTGAGCTAAGACCCCAAATATGAACGACCCAGAAGAGACTCGAACTCTCGACCTCCGCCGTGACAGGGCGGCGCTCTAACCAACTGAGCCACTGGGCCATTTAAGGTTTGTACCTTAAAAACTACATACATGCTTTGTTGATAGTTAATCACTTGAATCAATTCTGACCTGCTTCTTGGTCAAGCCCTCACCCGATTAGTAACAGTCAGCTCCATGTGTTACCACACTTCCACCTCTGCCCTATCTACCTCGTCGTCTTCAAGGGGGTTTACTTCTTAAAAGAATGGGATATCTCATCTTGAGGGGGGCTTC